>DAOVIL010000117.1 GCA_030673725.1 Candidatus Aenigmatarchaeota archaeon
ATTGCCTTCAGCGAGGCATCAGAAATGTTCAATGCAGTATCCTTCTACAATAAACCGCCCACTATATGCGGGAACTGGATATGCGAGGAAGGTGAGACGACAGGTACATGCTGCCCTGACTGCGGTTGTGGTCTTCCTGGCATGTACTGCGCTGTCGACCTGCCCAACACAGCAGAAGGGACGTGCAGGCTCCTTGATGACATAGAGCTCCAACTTAAGGTGGCGCCTCAGATGAAGGTGGACAACTGCCAGGTGCAGAACAGGATAGATGACATGCTCTTCGACATAGGGGACGAGCCACCTGATACGGGCCTCCTTGAGACGACCTGCACGCTGGAGGGGGGCAACATAGGATGCTCAATAAGCTGCCAGAAGGCAGGTGGGATGTTCAGGTGCTCGCTTACCATATCCCCGATAGGGGGATGCACAGGCAGCTATGTGATAACGGACAACCAGGTGAAGTTCAAGATAGGCTTCCCGGACGGGCTGGGAACCAAGATAAGGTACCTGACAGCCAGCATCCCGAACATAATAGTATCCCCCGCAGTGTGCGGGCAGTTCGGATGTGAGGAGGGGGAGACATGCTGCGCTGACTGTGGGTGCTATTCAGGAATGATATGCGATGCAGTCGGGACAGAGCCTGGGAACTGGAAGTGCGTGGAGGCACCCACTGCCATAATATACAATGAGGGGCCGTCCCTGTTCGTGCTGGGGGAGAATGAGCTCAAGTTCAAGGTGAGGGTCACCAATCCGACAGATTCGCTTGCGCCTGAGATTCCCTCATGCTCGATAGCTTCATGTTTCACGGACACTGGAGCATGCTCTGCAAGCTGCTCTGTCTCGTACACTGAGCTGGATAGTCCGATGCCTGGGACGCGGGAATTCGAATACACACTGTGGTTCAGGATATCGTCCTATGACCAGTCGAAGGGCTACACCCTCTTTTTGGAATCACCTGTCTCATACACATACAATAACGGGTTCTCCACCAACACGCTGATGGAAACCAATACTGTAATGGTGGGCGTCAACAAGGTCTTCTGCGGTGACGGAAGGTGCGATGAGGGCGCAGAGGATTCAGGCAGCTGCTGCTGGGACTGCGAATGCGACGCTGGTTTCTGCAAGTCAGGGGACGCACCAGAACAAGGGACAGACACATGCATAGCGTACACTGACCTCTCCCCACAGATTACAGGGGTCTCTGCGACTGAGGCCAAGCCAGACCAGCAGAGCACAGTCACTGTGCACGTCAGGTTCCCCAATGCTCCGGACAGCATGAGGACTATCCGTTCGAGCTGCTCAACCCAGGAAGGGGTGTACTGCAGCCCGCTCTGCCTGAAGGACGAGTCAGGGGAATACGACTGCACTATAACTGTCGCTTCTGTGGGGGACTACAGCACTTTGGCCTCCTTTGACAGCAGCACGCAAGTGCTCACATTGAGCGCGACTCTCAGTTTTGATGTGTCCCTGGTTGATGGTTCCAGGGGGAGGATAGAGAGGCCAGTAAGCAGCGATTTCAATGTGCCGATAAAGATACTATCCTTGTGCGGCAATGACATATGCGAAAGTGGGCTGGGGGAGAACGGCATCAGCTGCTGCGATGACTGCGGGTGCGATGAAGGCATATGCATCAACAACAACTGCGTGCCTGCCACTGATGTCACCATGGAGATACTGGATGCTGCCGACACTCTTGAATGCCTGATACAGCCCGGCATAGGGGACAGGTTCTGTGTATTCTCTGAATACCCTTTCAAGGCAAAGCTGCATAACCTCCCTGAGGATGCAATCGTCATCAGCTATGAATACAGCATAGACAAGGTAGAGGAGGGGGAAAGAGGCACTGTCCCGTGCCTGGAGATGAAGCAGGAAGAGGACACATATGAATGTGCCCTGTTCGTGTTCCCTGCAAAACAGATGGATGAGATGACCACCCCAGCCAAACTTGAGCTCATCTTCACTGTGGAATACGAGGAGGCCGGAGCATACGAGACCTTTGAAGTGAGGGGGACCAAGGATATCACGTTCACAAGCACATACTCTGATGCCCTAAGGACATGCATGGAGCAGAGGCAGCATTATGAAAACAAGGTGGAAGACCTGGAGTCGGAGGAACAGGAGCTCCAGGTACTGTTTTGGGTTGTCACTGGAATAGCCGCCGTGCTGTTCATTGCAGCCATCGTATGCTCGGTGTTCTTTGACTGCGCAGGCGCAGGGGAATATCTCTGGTACCTCTCAGCTATCTTCTCCGGGCTTGGGTGCCTCGTGTTCCACCCCAATCTTATGGAGGACATGGCAGATGTCAGGACAGAGCTTGAGGAAACCAAATTCAGCCTGATAGCCCTTTGCGATGCGACCACCATACCTGAGATGAGTGACATAGAGGATGAACTGGATGATCAGCAGGATAAGTATATTGCAGAGACGGTCGGCATGGTCGCGACCTGCATAATATTCGCTGTGTCCAGCATGGTGTCCCTCTCTTACCTGTCGTCAGCAGCCGCAGGGGGGACTGAGGCCCAGACTGCACAAACTGCATACGATGCGTATGAAGCCTATGAGGCCATCCTCGATTCGTATGAGGCCTACAAGGAGTACGAAGAAAC
>DAOVIL010000109.1 GCA_030673725.1 Candidatus Aenigmatarchaeota archaeon
ATATTTTTTTCAGCTTCTTTGTCATCACCCTCTTGCTCATGCTCTTCCCGCCTTTCATTATGGCTGACACCATTTTTCCTCCCCCCTTCAGCATCAGGAGCTCAAGGGCAGCGTCCACCATGTTGTTCGTGTTCCCTATCTTGGACCTCTCGGTGCATGTGCCATTCCCGCTCTCATGGCATGAATAGCCCTGTGCAGCATCCCCGACCGTCCTCATGAATATGCCTGTTGCAGCCTCAACGCCACCATACAGGGAAAGCGTACCTCCTATGCTCCCCAGGGCAGCAGCTACCGGGGGAGCCTCTATCAAGACCATCCCGGCCACTATGAATCCGACCCCGACTGCGTATGTTATCTCCCCTGCCTCCTGCGTCATGTAACCGTAGAAGCTGAGGGCTGCTCCCGTGCCTCCCCATGTTGTGTTTCTCTCTTCCTCTCCCACGAACACTGTCTTCTTCTCCACGTCCTGGAGATACTCCTCCCACCTGTCACCCATCTCCCTGATCATGCCGTCCACGCCACCATAGTATTCAGAGTATGCCATCTCCTCTATGGTGGCGGTGCCCTGGTTCACTGCCAGTCCGCTGAAGGCGCTCTGATTTAGGGAGAGGTCCATGGCCTCTTTCAGCACCAGCCCGGCAGGCACAGTGGCATTTACATTTGCTGCCATCATATCGCTTCCCAGAAGAGCCGTCACCCTCTGGATCGCCTCATGTATCCTTTGCCGCTGCCTTGATGCGTCCTTTGCTTTCCAGTATCTCTTTACTGACTCCAGGTGCTCGCTCCAGTTCCTGTTGAACTCCTCCTCTTTCCTTTTCCTCTTGAGGAAGCGCTGCCTCAGCCTTCCCACCCTCTCCCAGAACCTTGGCAGGTTCCTGCCACCGCTTTTAGGGACCTTCCTTTTCCTGGTGAGGTGGCTGGACAGCCCGACAGCGCCTGCTGACGCAATGGTTGCGACACCTATCGGAGCGACAGGCAAGCCTGAGAGGCCCTTTCCTGCGTTCCCGGCAGCTGCAGCAAACCCGGATGATGCCCTACTGAACCATTGGCCTGAGGTGTTCAGCTTCCCGCTCTCTCCGCTGCTGTAGTGGAACGGGGAGCCGGCAGGCACCATAGGAACAGGCTCATCTTTCGCTGGTTCCAGGATGGCCAGATCGAAGAGGTTGAATTCACCATTCCTCTCAACTGTGCAGAGGATGTGGTTCTGTTCCTCCAGGGAGACATTCGCCTGGAACACCCACCAGTCGCTGTCCACCAGCCCGAAAGCCACAGGCCCGCCGTTAAGGGTGCAGTCAGGCTCCAGGAGGGAGGAGGCTGCAAGTATAGCTTCAGCCTCCCCTGATTGGAACCACTTGCTGAAATATGCCCTCCCGGAGGACCAGGGGGTGGGGCCCTGGTAGATGGCGTCTGATGAGTAGTAGTCCGGCTTCTCCATGAACATGGTGCCGTCCATGACAGGCAGCCTGCTGTAATGCCATCTGGAGTTGCCGTTCGACCACAGGATGTCCCCAGGCCTGTGCTGCGCAACAACAGCGTCAAAGCTCGGGCTGGCGACAACAAAGAACTGCGTCTGGCTCTTCCTGACATTGGAAGGGCAGTCCCAGAACCAGGTGCTCTGGCCGCAGAACCTGTGCTTGCTCCAGCATGAGCATCCGCAGGCACCTCCGTTCCCCAGGCTGCATACCTTCTCATATCCGGCGTTCACCCTGCACGAGACCTCATTGCTCCCGATATTCAGGTATGGGGTTATGTCAATCCTCTTTTGTGATGACACTCCTTTTGCGGCCTGTTGCCCGTTCACCCAGCAGTCAGCAGACTGGTGGGCCGAGACGACCAGGTCTGTCTGCCTGATTTCGTCCAGCTGGAAGGAGTTCACGTACCTTCCGGATGACTGCACCCAGCCCTTTCCTGGGCCGTCCCCTGAGACAGTGAACTTCACGCTCTCCTTCTTGTCGCCCATCCAGGTTACAGGCATGTCGCCGTACCTTGTGCAGTGGTAGTAGCCGTCAGCCATAAGCTCGTACTCCCCTGTCGGCCAGCTTTCGTTGATATGGAGGAATCCCTGGAACTCAAAGGAGATCGAGCGGTATGTGTGCTGGCCTCTGCCATGCAATGTTTCCTTTCTTCTTATCTCAGGGTGTATCTGCACATATCCGCCTGCAGGCTCCTTCAGCAGCATCCTAAGGTTGGCGTTCCCGTTCGTGCAGTCAAGCACATGCATGGAGCCTGAGAATGAGAGCGTCTCACCTGCCTCCAACTCTGTGTCAGATATTGTCACCACTGCAGAAGCTGACGGAAGTAGAGCTAGGAAGAGTATTGCAGATAGCACAAGATGCCTGGAAATGGCTGACATTCATCTTTATAGGTAAGAAAGGATGGGATATAGCTGACGTTTAGAGAAAATAAACCAGCAAGTTTACCTGGCCTTGATGGCCTGGATTATCTGCTTGAGGGCTTCAGGGTTGTCCTCGCCTATGTTGCCTGTGACTATTATGTCAGCGCCTGCAGCGATCTTATTCTTCGCGGTTTCCGGGTCTCTTATACCTCCGCCGACTATGACGAGCATGTCTCCGACAGACTCCTTGACAGCGCCAATCATCTCCTCTGGGACAGACATCTTGGCGCCTGAGCCAGCCTCCAGGTAGACAAGCTTCATGCCGAAGTACTTGCCTGCCAGGGCATATGCGACAGCGAACTCCGGCTTCTCCCTTGGTATGGGCTTGGCGTCGCCCGCCATCGCGACTGACGTCATGTTGCCTGATTCCACTATCAGATAAGCCATTCCTATCGGCTCTATCCCGTACTTGTGTATGAGCACAGAGCCCTTTATCTGCTC
>DAOVIL010000106.1 GCA_030673725.1 Candidatus Aenigmatarchaeota archaeon
CACTCCCTGATATCATTAAGGGCAGCCCTTGGGCTGCAGGATGCCAGCCTGGTAGTGCCTGAGTTCCTGTTCGGGCTGGTCCTGGCTGTGCTGTTCCTTGCCTTCGGGATGGGCTTGTACAAGTGGGGGGTCGAGAAGGGCAAGAAGAACGGGATTATAACGAAGTATTAGGTGGTGTTATGGAAGTCCATAGGCTGAAGGAGAGCGAAGTTGACGAACTCTGCAGTTTCCTGAAGGGAAAGCCCGGTGTGAGCATGTGCATGTCAGTGAAGCCTTTCCTGATACAGAGCTGCAGGACAAACACCAACCCCATATACTTCAGCAGGAATGAGTCCGGCGGGTTCGACAACGTGTTCTCATCCTATTCGGTATACTGTGGCCTGGCCAGCAATCCTGAAAGGAATATGGGAAACCATCTGGTGAAACAGTACAGCGAGGGAAACATGATGGAGTTCCTGCAGGAGCTTGCAGGGAAGCTGAAGGGAAGGATAGTGATAGAAGGCATAGAAAAGGAATTCGGAGAGAAGAACGGCTTCAGGTTCGAGGACACTGACGTGGAACTCATGGCTGACCTCTCAGGGATTGAGGGAGGAGAACCGGAGACTGACATGACAGAGGAGAACAAGGAAGATGTGGTGAGACTGCTGTCCCAGGAGTGGTGGACAGAAGAGCAGGCAAGGGATTATGTGGAGAGCGTGCTCAGGACAGAGAACTGCTTTGCCAAGATAGTGGTGGCGGAGGGCAAGGCTGTCGCGTTCGCCGAAGCGGCCCATGACGGGGAGAAGGCGTACATAGAGGCTGTATATGTTGACAAGGATTCCAGGCACAAGGGCATCGGGACAAGGGTCTCCAGTGCCATCCTATCAAAGCTTGCAGGCCTGGGCGTGAAGAAGGCCATACTGGGCGTTGACGGCAGCAACAAGGTTGCCAGGTCGCTCTACGAGGGGCTGGGCTTCAGGCCGACCAGGGGGGAAAGATGCATATTCGTCATGAGGGATTGAGATGGGCTACTACATAATAATAAGGGGGCCTGCAGGCGTCGGGAAGACCACCATAGCCAAGGCTGTTGCGGGCAGGCTGAAGGGCCATTACATATCGATTGACCACATACTGAAGCAGAACGGCCTGGACGTGATAGAGGGGAAATGGATAACCGAAGGGAACTTCATAAAGGCCAATGAGCTTGCCCTGAAGGACGCTGTCAGGATGCTTGACAGGGGGACTATGGTGGTGCTCGACGGCAACTTCTACCATAAGGGCCAGCTGGAGCACCTGAAGATGAACCTGCCTTACAGGCACATGGTGTTCACCCTGAAGGCTGACGTGCAGAACTGCATAAAGAGGGACAAGGAGAGGCCTGACGGGATAGGCGAAGAGGCCATAAAGGCTGTTTTTATCCTGGTGGACTGTTTCGATGCCGGGACAGCCATACAGACGAAAGGGAAGACAGCAGACCAGATAGGGAAAGAGATAGTCTCAAAGCTTCCTGACTTGTCCGTTTAGAACCCTCACTTCACTTCCAGGACCTCGTACACCATTATGGGCTTGGCCTTTCCCTTGAACCCCATCTTGCCCAATTTCTTTACCTTTACCCTGTCCTTCACCAGCCTGTATGTGCCCTCAGCGATGATGACCTTGTCTCCCTCTGCCTTGGAGCAGAGCCTGGAGGCCAGGTTGACTGCGTCGCCTATTATGGTGTAGTCCAGGCGCTTCTCAGAGCCCATGTTGCCGACTACAGCAGGCCCTGTATTCACGCCTATACCGTACTTGACTGCAGGCATGCCCTCCTTCTTGGCGAGCTCCTTTGCGGAGGCCTGCATCTCCAGGGCAGCCTTCAGGGCCTTTATGGTGTGGTCCTTCTGCTTGAGGGGCGCGTTGAAGAATGCCATCAGGCAGTCACCCATGTACTTGTCCAGGGTGCCGCCGTGACTGAAGACTTTCTCTGTCATGTCACCGAAATAGTGGTTGAGCATGTCTATCACTTCCTCTGGCGTCATCTTCTCTGACAGGGCTGTGAAGCCCCTTATGTCAGCGAACAGGGCTGTTATGGTCCTTTTCGTGCCTCCCAGCCTGACCTCGTCCTTTGTTGTTGTCTCGAGTATCTCGTCCACCACTGCAGGCGAGACATACTTCCCGAATATGCTGGTGACCCACTCCTTGTTCTTCTTCTCTATCCCGTAGTAGAGGATTATTATCACTACAAAGACAGAAGCCACCGAGACTACGGGGTAGAGGATGTTCATCACAAGCCCCTGCTCTATCATGGCTATGGACAGGAGCGTGTACGCTATCACCAGCACTGCCGCCGCGCCTGTCGCGAACAGCATCCTGAGTTTTGACATGGCCAAGCCTGTCAGAAGGGACAGGAGAAGCATGACCAGTATGGTGCTGGCTGCGTCCTGCCTGAAGATGTAGTCCCTCAATACAAGGGTCTGCACGAGGTTGGCGTTTATCTCCACGCCTGACATGGCCTTCCCGCCTGACACAGGCACATACTGCTCGTCATGAAGGTCTGTGGAGGTGGCGCCTATCAGCACTATCTTCCCGTCCAGCTTTGAGGCGTCATATCTCCCTTTCACCAGGTCTGCAAAGGGAATCGTTTCATAGCTGTTGGGTGGCCCGAAGAAGTTTATCAGGATTGTTTCAACCGGCGGCGTTATGGGGATTCCAAGGTATTTCTCAGCTATCACCAGGCCGAAGCTCTTGGAGCCCTCGTCCCCGGCCATGTAGAGGGGCGCTTTCCTTGTGACGCCGTCCGCCTCTGTGAAAAGGTTGACATAACCGTAATCAGCCTGCACTACTGGCTTCATGAAGAGCTCGCCGTACAGCTTGCCGTCCTTCCTGGAGAAGGTGCTGTATTCAGCTGCAAGTATCACGTTGCCTGCTGAGGCTATCGCGTCCTCCAGCAGCTGGTCGTCGTCAGAGGGCTCGAAGA
>DAOVIL010000028.1 GCA_030673725.1 Candidatus Aenigmatarchaeota archaeon
CATCTATCTTTTTGCCAGATGCATGCAAGAGAAGTGCTCCGTAGACGTATTCCATATTTACCTCCGAATTAAATTACTTCTTAGTATGATTTTTATTTCTTTTCCCCCTTTTCATCAGGCTTGGCTTCCTCTGCCTTAGGCTCTTCCTTGGCGGGTTCCTCTTTCTTCCCTTCTTCTGCAGGCTTTTCCTCTCCTGCCGCCGGTGCTGCTGCAGGCTCCTTTATCATGCCCTTTATCGCGTTCGCCTGTGCGTCTGCCTTTGCCAGCAGGGGCTTGACAGTCTCGCTGGTCAGTATGTTGGCTTCTGTTGCCAGCGCCACAGCCTCACTGTGCGCCTTGGAAAGCAGCACATCGATGTTGCCCTTTGTGAAGTAGCCGATGCTGAGCGTGAGGGCGAATGCCCTGGAGTGCGCTGCAAGCATATCTTCCATGTATTTCTCTGTCGGTATGAAGAGCAGCTCATTCGGGTAGATGTAACCGTCCTCCCAGATGCTCACGAGGTTGAGGCCTATCTCCATCGGCTCTATGCCGAACTTCGAGAGTATGTCAGCAAGCTCCTTGCTTATCTCCTCCCCTGCCTTTGCGACGACCACATCCTGCTTGACGGCTATCTTGCCGTCCTCCACTGCTGCGGGTATCTTAGCCCTCTGCAGCTCGCCTATCACAGGCCCTGCCATCAGGGATGTCGGGCCAGCCTTTATCTCTATGTCATTCGGCGCCACATCTCCAGGCTTTGCGGCAGCCTTTGACTTGGATCCTGTTATGACTTTGGCAAGCTTGAACGGGTTCTCGTTGCTGAGCAGGAGCGCGGGCTCTCCCTGTATTGTGGGTATGATCTCATCTATCCCCTTGAGTTTGCTGTTCTTAAGGGCCCTGGCAATCAGCCTCTTCTTGATCATCTTTATGACCGCCTTCCCTCTCAGCTTGTTCCTTATCTGGAAGAGCTGCCTTCCTGGGAGGAAGTGCATGTCAATTATGCCTATCGCAGAGTACTTCTTCAGCTCTGCTGTCACTTCCTTCACTTTCTGCTTCTTCTTTTCTGATACCATACTTACTTCATCTCCACCTTCATGGGCTTGCCCATTGTGAGCTTGATTAGGACAGACTTTATGTTGATATTGCCCTTGGGCAACTTGTCAACCACAAGCTTGTATGCTGCCATAGCATTCTTCTCCACGCTTTCAGGTTTCATGATATCTGTTCCTACGGGGATATGAATGGCTGGACTGTCCTTGAGCATGACCCTGACAGACTTCTTGGCGAGATTGACCATTGCCAGAGGAGGCACTTTTGGAGGCAGGGGTTTGGGCATCTTCCCCCTGGGCGCCAGGATAGGGCCGAGCGATTTTCCTATAAGAGGCATGAGGCTGGCCTCTGCAAGGAACCTGTCTGTGTGCCTGACAAGCTTCTTCAGCTTCTTCTTCTGTTTTATCATGGCCTCCAGTTCCAGCTTGCTTACGACCGTGTCAGCGCACTTTTCGGCCTCTGCACCCATAGTGGCTGAGAATATGGCAACCTTCAGTTCCTTTCCCCTTCCCTCCGGGAGGATGAGCTCTGCGCTGAACCTGTTCTCAGGCTTCTTTAGGTCAAGCCCAACGACGTTGATTGTGAGGTCCCAGGTCTGGGAGAATTTTCTCTTTTTTGGAGCTTTCGATGCCTCGGCTATAGCCTCGGCTAAACTCATTTTCTTGACTTCAGTCTCCTGCGCTACCTTTTTTTCTGTCATGTTATCCTCCTGCCGAAGCAGTCTTGTGCGGATACGATATAATGTATTGTCCAGAGAGGCTTTAAATACTTTTATCTCTTCCTCTTCTTGGCCGCAGCCTTTGCTCTCACTGTCTTGGCCTTCACTGCCTTGGCGACCTTCCTCTTCCTTCCTGACCTGGGCTTCACTTCCATCAGCTCTGGTGCGTCCCTTATGGCCTTCGCTATGACGTTCATCTTGTTCTCCATGTTAAATATCTTTCTCACAAGGTCCCTGTAGTTGGCTTCTATCTTCTTTTCCTGGTCCACGCGCTTGGTGTCCAGTTTATGTACCCTGAGCTCGTGCGAGCTCCTGATGCCCGTAAGGGAGGAGTGGGTGTCTGATACCATGTTGTCCAGGCTCCTTATCCTGTGTTCTGTGTTCATCCTCTCCCTTTCTGACCTGTTGTGTTTCATCTCTATTTCCAGCTTGTTGAGGCCCATGGCTATCAGCATGACACCTAGCAGTATGTCCAGGAAGTACACCCTGGATGCCAGGCCCAGCACTACCAGAAATCCTGTTAGTATAAAGAATAGCCAGAATAGTTTGTTGAAGAATCCTTCGTCAAGTCCTTCCATACAGATGGAATTGGGGAAAAACAATTTAAGGCTTTAATTCCTCTTTTCATTCTTCTTTGCGGGCTTCTTTGCGGATTTCTCTTCCTTCTTCTCTTCCTTCTTCTCGCCCTCTTTTGCTTCGCCTTCCTTCGCTTCGCCCTCTGCGCCTGCCTCGCCTTCAGCTGCCGGTGCGGGTGCCGCTAGCTTGGCTGACTTGCAGGACTCCTCTGCAGCCTTCTTTTCATCGTCAGAAAGCTCGCCTTGGCCTATGGTGATGCCCATGGAGCGGCATGTGCCCTTCACCTGATTCATGAAAGGCACATCATCAGAACCGAACTTAGCCTTGGCAACCTTCTTTATCTGCTCCTCTGTGATGTCGCCTGCTCTTGCGCTGCCTGCAGCGCCTGAGGCCTTCTTTATGCCGAGCTCCTTCTTTATCAGGGCTGCCATTGGTGGTGTCCCGACCTCAATCTCGAATGCCTTTGTGTCAGTGTCTATTATTACCTTTACCGGAACCTTCATTCCTGCCAGGTCAGCTGTCTTCTTGTTTATCTCTGCTATGACCTGGCCTATGTTGACGCCCATCGGGCCCAACGCTGGTCCCAGAGGCGGGCCTGCGTTTGCCTTACCGCCTTCAACAAGAGCTTCAATCGTCTGCTTTCCCATACTCACTCACTGTCTTCTTTCTTTTTATCCTTTTCCTTCTTTTCTTCAGAATCAGCTTCCTTTTCCTTCGGGGTTTCCTCAGGCTTATCTTCAGCGGGCAGTTCTTTTTCCTTCGCCTCTTCAATGGCCTCTTTCGCAACCTCTTCCACGGATTTCTCAGGCTCTATGCTGATATCTTCCTCTGCAGTAGGCTCTTCCTTTGGCTTCTCTGCGGGTGCTTCTTCCTTGGTTTCTTCTTCGGCAGGGGGCTCTTCCTTTGGATGTGGCTCGACTTCTGCAGTGGGCTCTTCCTTTGGCTTCTCTGCGGGCGGCGCTGCCTCCTTTGCCTCTTCCTCAGCGGCCTTTGCCTCTTCCAGGGCCTCCTTTGCAACCTTTTCCACTTCAGTTGTTTTCTCCTCCTTTTCGGCAGGGGGCTCTTCCTTCGGCTTCTCTTCCTCTTTCGGTTTGGGTTCCTCCCTGGGTTTTGGCTCTTCTGTCCTTATCTCCTCGACTGCCTTCTCCAGCTCGCTTGGTTCCTCTTCCTTCTCCCCAGGGGCCTCTTCCTTTGGCTTCAGCTCCAAGGCCTTCTCTTCCTTCTTTTCAGGCTTCTTGGCAGCCTTGATGACCTTTACGAACTCTGTTGCGATCGTGACAGGTATCGGTATGCTGGCCTCAAGCAGCTCTACAGTGACCTCGTCCTTCACGCCGTCTATCCTGTTAATCTTGCCCTTCTCCCCCTTGAAGGGGCCGCCTATTATCTCCACTGTGTCCCCGAGGTCGACCTTTATCCTCTCCTTCTTGTATTCCAGGAAGTGCTGTATCTCCCCCAGAACGATGGGCTTCTCTATCAGGCCCCTTATGTGCATGACTCCCTTTATGGTCTTCTGAACAGCGCCCAAAGCGCCTTCTATGAATATGTAGCCTTTTATCTCGGCTGGGTGGAAGACTGTGTTTATGGGCAGCCCCTCTGCCCGTATCTTCGATGAAAGCATGTCTATCACGATGCCTTCCCTTCCAGATGTTGTCCTTAATGTGTATATTGGCATTCTATCACCCTACAGTCCGGTCAACTGAAAGACCGCGAAAATGGCGAATCCCATCAACCCAATCAAGAGCATTCCGATGGCGCAGACCTTGCTTGAATTTATGAACTCATCCTTTGTGGGTTTCCTGGCTATCTGCAGCACTCTTTTCCATTCCCTTATCTTGGACTTGATATCGACCATATAATATCACCATTATTGTTAATTATTTATAAATGACTCAACCCTATAAGCTTTAGATTTTCCTGGTTATTAGGTAATCCACGAACGATTTTAGCTTCTCCTTTGCAGAAGAGTCTGGGATAACGGGGTTTGCCTCCTCCCAGGCCTCGCTCACCATCTTCTTGGCGAATTCCCTGGCATATTCGACAGATCCCCCCTTCTTGAGGAGGTCAAGCGCTTCCTGCATGAGCTTGGGGTCCCTTGTATGCATATTGAGTATCTCTTTCAGCCTCTTTCCGTCCTCTGGTTCCAGGGTTTTCATGGCGTGTATGACTATCAGGGTCCTCTTGCCTTCGGTTATGTCATCACCGAAGCCTTTCTTCTCCATGAACTCCTTTCCGCTGGCGCTGAGTATGTCATCCTGTATCTGGAAGCCCACACCTATCGCTTCTGCCATCTTCCCTATCTTCTCAATCTGCTCAGGGGTTCCCCCTGACAGTATTGCCGCCAGCTTGGCGGACAGCCTGGCAAGGGTTCCGGTCTTGTAGGCGCACATCTGGAGATAGCGCTCCTCTGTAAGGCCTTCATCATTCCCCTTATGCCACCAGATGTCCATTGCCTGGCCGAGGTGGATTATAATCATCTCCTGCGAGAAGGTCTCATATGCCCTGATTAGGATGTCCTTCTCGAAGCTGTCCCTGTTCTTGATGAACACCAGGAAAGGGAGAAAGTACATGAGATTGCCGGCGTTTATGGCGACATCTATGCCGTAAATGTTGTGGGTGCACGGCTTCCCCCTTCTCATCTCTGACATGTCCTCTATGTCATCCACCATTATGGAGCCGTTGTGGGCAAGCTCAGGGACCACTACGAAGTCTGCCATCTTCTCAATGTCCCCTCCCATTGCCTCTGCTACCAGGAGGAACATGGCTGGCCTCCACCTCTTGCCTCCCCTCTTCAGGAAGTCCCAGATGGGGCCTGAGAGGGCCTTCTGGAGTGTCTTGACGTCATATGCATATCTGGCCTTTCCGAATGCCCATTCCAGGTACTTCTCGTCAAACTTCTCAGGAAGGTACTTCAATATGCGCTCGTCTATGGATTTTGCCTTCTCTGCCAGGAAATCACTTATGTCTGTCATGATACTTAAAATGTGGCATTCGGTTTTAAATGCGCCCCCTTTCAGCACCAGAGATTTAAAGGAAGGGGACAATAATTATTCATGGTCAAAGTCAAGGATGTAATGAAGAGTTATGTGGTTACTGTCGGGCCCAAGGCAGCGCTGGACGAAGTCGCCAAGATAATGTCCGCCAACAAGATAGGCTCTGTGGTAGTCGTGGATAACGGGAAGCCTGTCGGCATAGTGACGGATTTTGATGTGGTCACTGTTGCAGCAAAGAACAAGAACCTGTCTAGCGAGAAGGTCTCTGGCGTCATGAAGAGAAATATGATAACTGCTTCTCCAGGCGACGACCTGCTCAAGGCTGTCAGGACGATGGTCAAGAACGGGGTGAAAAGGGCTCCTGTCATTGACGACGGAAGGCTCGTGGGCATACTGACCGACAAGGAAGTGCTGATAGCCACGCCGGATATGATTGAGGTCCTCTCTGAAAGGCTCAAGGCCAGGGCAGCCATGCTGCCGTCAAGGGAGAGCCCAACAATATCAGGCAAATGCGAGGACTGCGGCGGGTACTCAGACGAGCTGAAGCACGCAAATGGCCGCTGGATATGCGAGGACTGCAGGCCTTCTGAGCCTTAACAGTCTAGGTCCATGTCGTCACTCACTTCCCAGTCATTCACAGAATCAGTGTCAGTGCCATCCAGGTCTTTTCTAGTTATGACTTCCCCTGTATGGGCTGTTATGTCCCAGCTGGGGTAATTATCATTGTAGCCACCTTCCCAGGCCACGAAGTCCACCTCATTGCCCTCACCGTCCTTGAGTATGAGGTAATCCCCACCATTAGTGAGGCCCAAGGTCATTGCTACTGCAGTGAAGCAGTTCCAGTTGTCTGACATGAAATCCGTGTCCCTGGCAAACATGATGTAGCCGTCTGCCTGTATGATGCCTACGCCAGGTATCGTGAAGGTCTTTGTGTTGTCTGTGATTGTCCAGCCGGATATGTTTATGTTGCTGCCGGTATTGTAGATCTCTATCCATTCCCCAATGGAATCGTCCCCTTCCACATCGTAGTATATCTCTGAGAATATGACATGGTTCGTGCTGCATCCCTGGGACTCTGTGGGCTTGTCTGCTGTCGTTCCGCAGTCATTCGCATCCGTGCAGGTCCTTGTCTGGGTGTCTTCTGAACAGTCGCCCCAGTCAGTGCATGACCAGCTCTCGTTGCATTCCTCATCTGGGCATCCAGGGTCGCAGTAGGTGCATTCCCCGTCCACACATTCATTGTCGCATGATTTCGAGCTTCCGTCAGGGCAGGTCTCTACAGTGGAAGGGCATACTATGCCAGCGCAGGGGTCGCTGGACCCGTGGCCGCTGCAGTCAGGTGTGCATGATGTGCATGTCCCCCCAGAGCATGTGTTTGTGCAGGACACCTCTGCGTTGTCAGGGCAGACCTTGGTGGAATCTGAACATGTGACG
>DAOVIL010000122.1 GCA_030673725.1 Candidatus Aenigmatarchaeota archaeon
CTGACTATGGAATCCTCATTGAACAGCCAGCTGTATCCCTTAAGCATCTCATCTATCGGTATGAGCTTCATCTTTGCAATAAGGTCTCTCATCCACTGTTCTGGGGCAGTGTAGCTCCTTCCCTGACTGGGAGTATATTTTGTAAGCGGCATTCTGTAAGGTATTCCCATCTCCATCGCGCAACCCATAGCATGGTAATTGCCTGAATCAGGCACTCCTGCAACAAAATCCGGTGTTATAAAATCCCTTTTTGCCAAGGCTGCTCCGCATCTCTCCCTTGCCAGGCCTGCATTGATTCCCATATAGTTGGATGCAGGAAACCCGGTGTATACCCAAAGGAATGTGCATATCTGGCTTGGGCCGTGCGGCTCAGTAAGGACCTCATACCCCTCCTGGTTGAAGTGGACCATCTCTCCTGGAGAAAGATGTTTTCTCTCTTCAAATCCCAGGTTCGGGAATGCGCAGGTCTCTGTCGTGACTGCCCAGCCCTCTTCCTTCTCGCCGAGTATAAGCGGCCAGTGCGTGCCGTTGAAGGCGTATATGCCCTCGCCTTCCTTCATCATCACGCCTGAAATTGAGCCTTCTATCTCTTCCTGCAGTATCCTGACACCGTCCTCTAAGTCTCTTCCCAGGTTAATGAGCTTTGATGCTATCTCTGTCGGGTTGTGGACTGTGCTCCTGTTCTCCCCGTCTGTGGAGACCTCTGTGAACGATGCCCCGTGGTTCTTTATCAGCTTTCTTACCAGCCCTTTCTCGTTGAGTATCCTTCCTGTGGTCGCGAGGACATATGTCCCGTGATGGGAGTCGCATATAAGGGGCTGCTCGGTGTCGCCTATGGCGCCCAGGCCGTACCTGGCTCTGTCGCCCATTGCGCGCATGGCCAAATAGTCGTCCTCGAACTTGTCCTTGAACTGGCCGCTGCCCATCTTCTTTATCCTGGGCCTCCTGCCTTCCCCTCCCCAGCCTGCATAGCCTGAGCCACGGTGGGTCTGGTAGTCTGTTCCGAAGAATAACTCGTCAGCACAGTTCCTTTTCAGCGCTACTGCGAAAAGTCCCCCCATAAGACTCTATGGGAGCCAAGATTTTTATAGCCATATTAAAACCAGAATCTTAATTGATAATTATGATATGTCTTGGTGTTGAAGCGACAGCGCACACATTTGGTGTGGGCATCGTAACCGATAAGGGGAAAGTACTAGCTAACGTTCTCGACACCTACAGACCTCCTGAGGGATGGGGAATAGAGCCTATGAAGGCAGCGCAGCACCATGAAGAGGTGGCTGAGAAGCTGCTGCAGAAAGCCCTGAAGGAAGCCAAAGTGGACCTCTCTGAGATAGGTCTGATTGCTTATTCACAGGGGCCTGGTCTGCCTCCATGTCTGTACAAGGGATTGGAGTTCTGCAAGAAGCTGGCTGGAGACCTGAAGCTTCCTCTCATCGGCGTCAACCACTGCATAGCTCACATAGAGATAGGCAAGCTGACCACCAAGGCAAGGGATCCTGTAACCCTTTACGTCTCAGGCGCGAACACGCAGGTGATAGCGTTTGTCGGAGGGAAGTACAGGATATTCGGGGAGACGCAGGACATAGGCATAGGCAATGCCCTGGACAAGCTCGGAAGGGACCTTGGGATAGGGTTCCCAGCAGGCCCCAAGGTGGAGCAGTTGGCTAAGAAGGGCAAGTGGATAGAGCTTCCTTATGTCGTGAAAGGTATGGACCTCTCCTTCAGCGGAATCGTTTCAGAGGCAGCGAGAAGGGTGAAGAAAGGAACAAGCAAGGAGGACGTCTGCTTCTCCTTCCAGGAGTCCGCGTTCGCGATGCTCACTGAAGTGACTGAAAGGGCGATGGCCCACACCGGCAAGAAGGAAGTGCTGCTGACAGGCGGCGTCGCTGCCAACCAGAGACTGAGGGACATGCTCAGCATCATGGCAAAAGAGCGCGGCGACAAGTTCTATGTCTGCCCGAAGGAGTACTGCGGGGATTGCGGTGCAAATATCGCCTGGCTGGGAATCGTTTCACACAAGGCCGAAGTGAAAGAGAAAGAACATGAGATAAAGCCCAGGCAGAGAACAGATGATGTTGAAGTCACATGGACGTAGAAATATTACACTGTAATATCGGCATGCTGCAGCGCAAGAATTCCGGCTTTACTTCTTCTTTTCCTCGACGAGCTTGTACACCACGTCGCCTGGCCTTACCTTGTCCTTGACCTTCAGGCCGATGGACTGGCCTGCCCCGGCCTTCTCGACAGGGTTCTTGTCTATCTGCATGCTGTCGAGCTTCTGCTCTATCTTGGTGGTGGTGCCTTCTATGGCTATCTTGTCGCCTACCTTTACCTCTTCTGTCAGCTCCACCACAGCCACGCCCAGGTTGCCGAAGTAGTGCAATACCTTTCCTACGAGCTTCTTCTCAGCCATGATAGAAACTTGGAGAGGAGGTTTAAAAAA
>DAOVIL010000126.1 GCA_030673725.1 Candidatus Aenigmatarchaeota archaeon
AGACAGCATAAAATCCCTGAGGATACAGGGTGCAAGGGAAGTGGCTAAGGCCGGTGCCTGCGCCATGCAAAGTGCAGCCAAGAGGAGCAAGGCAAAGACATTTGCTGCGTTCGAGCGGGACCTGCAGGCGACAGCAGAAAAGCTCGTTAAGGCCAGGGCGACAGAGCCTGCCCTCAGGCATGTGGTGGCTTCCATACTGGTCAATGTCAGGAAGGAGGAAAGCCCTGACCTGAAGAAGGTCAGAAGGATGACCAACAACCTCTGCTCCCACTGGATGCAGGAGATAGACGCCATGCTCGCCTCGATAGCCCACCACGGCGCTGACCTGATAAAGAACAGGGATGTAGTGCTGACCCACTGCCATTCCCATAACGTGATGGCCATATTCCAGCTCGCCAAGCAGCAGGGCAAGAAGTTCCAGGTGATAGTGACCGAGACCAGGCCTCTCAGGCAGGGGCTTGTCACCGCAAGGGGGCTCCTGAAGATTAATGTGCCAGTCATCTTTGGTGTGGACGCTGCATTCGGCACGCTTCTGAAAAGCGCCACAAAGGTGCTGGTAGGCTGCGATGCGTTCCTTCCTGACGGCTCCCTTGTGAACAAGATAGGCACATTCCCTATAGCCCTGGTGGCCAAGAGGATGGGCAAGCCGTTCTACACAGCAGGCGAGATATTCAAGTTCACGAAAGAGGTCACGATAGAGCAGAGGAGCCCCAAAGAGGTGATAGACCCCAACAAGCTGAGGGGCGCCAAGATAGTGAACCCTGCCTTCGACGTGACTCCTGCAGAGTACATAGACAAGCTGATAACAGAGAAGGGCGCAGTAAGGCCCGGTGTGCTGAAGGAGATAGTCACGTTCAAGGCGTAATGCTTAAGAAGTCTTTTCTCAATTAATCAACCATGACAGCATGGGACGAGTTGATGGATAGGAATCTAGCGCTCAATCTTTCAGTACCTATACTTAGAGTAGAAAAAGACAGACTTAGAGTAGAGGAGACTGATTGGGGTTACCTTGTCGAAAAGGGAAACACCAGAGGGCTGTCCCTTCCTCTGATAGAAAGCGTGTTCGGAGATGATCATGATGAGCTAGGGGACGAGGATTTTGTCCTCCATGAAAGGGTCCTTATGATGAAGTCCAATACGATGCTACCAACAAACATCTCAATGAGGAGCCATGAAGAGGAATATGCCGAGATTGCCTCCCCTATGGGAGGGGAGATTTTCAAGGTTATTGAACACCCAAGAACCTTTATGCCTGTACGTGTTCTCATGTACAGAACCCCGACAATGATGGTAGGATTCCCCAGGGATGGCGAGCAAGAGGGGTTCTACCACGGAATCGCCACAAACGAAGGGGGCGCTGTCTACATCGCCAAGCTCCTGAGGCCAGGTTCTGTCGATGCTAAAAACAACTCGTTCATAATGCCCGAGAACACGTACAGGCCTGGTTCTGAAAAGCCTTAAAAGTCACATGAACTCTTTTGCGTCCTGCTTCTTCTTTTCCTGTTCCTTCCTGTAAGTGAGGGCTGCCTGCTCAAGTGGGATGCCTTTGTCGGATTCCTTTGACTTCCTCTTCCTTATCTTTACAAATAGCGGGAAGTTGACTGCCTCGCCGACTACCAGGCCAGTGCCCACCTGCAGGGAGGATATCTGGTCCTGGACGCCCTTTGTTATGCCCTCTGAGCTCTCCCCTATGTGCTTGAGGTCATAGGGGTTCGTCACCCTCAGGATTATGTTGGTGTTGCACTGCGAGAGTATGGTCGTGCTGAGCTGGACAGGCCTCTGGGATATCAGGCAGAGTGATGCATGGAATTTCCTGCCCTCCCTGGCTATGGTCTGCAAAATGCCTCGGCAGATGGCGTGCTCCCTCTGCACCTTCTCAGGCACGTACTGGTGGGCCTCCTCAAGTATGAGCAGGAATGGCGGGACGCTGCCGTGCCTCCTGGCCTCGAACAGCTTGCTTGCCACATGTGCCACTGCAAGGCGCTTCTTCTTCATGCTTATCGTGCCTGACATGTCCAGGACAGTCAGGTGGCCTTGCTTCGCCAGCTCTGTCACATTAGGGGTGTCCCTTGCCCCGAATATCCTGAGTTCCTTCAGGCTGTCAAGAGCTGCCAGGATTATCTCCTTTGACCTGCTTTCCAGCACCTCGTCCACAGCTGATATCAGCTCCTTTATGGTGTAGGGCGGCTTCATGCCTGCCATCACCTTCCCGAGCTCCCTTTCCTGGGGGCCTGAGAGGCCTGCAAGCACTGAGAGCTGATGCCTGCTCATGCCTGGGAGCCCTATCTTCATCTCCTCTATGGGAACCACCTTCACCCTGTTGGAGTAGGCCGGGTCATCTGCGAATGACGTGTATTCGCCAT
>DAOVIL010000049.1 GCA_030673725.1 Candidatus Aenigmatarchaeota archaeon
AATTCACCTCTCTTTTTATAAGTTTTGTCCCACAACTCAGTGGCAATTCACCTCTCTTTTTATAAGTTTTGTCCCACAACTCAGTGGCTGAGGAGATATGACCGCCTAGCACTGTGCATTAGAATTATGACAGCTCGACCTTTATGTGGGTCGCCAGAAGCGGCCCGCCGCCGCTGCAGCATGCGCTGGCTTGTGTCTCTGTCTTCACAAATGATATCGTCATCTCGGACGTGCCTGACACAGCTGTGGTCGTGCCCGGGTTGAGGAGGATCTTGTAGCCTTTCCTGGGGACGGTCTTGGTCTCAAGCTCCCTGAAATGGAGCTTTATCATCATTATATAGCCGCTTGGACCCCTCCTGGATGTCATGCTTATCACCCCTGGGGAAGAGATGCCGTATGTCCCCTCTTCGCTTATCACGTCCTCGAAGGTCGCCCCTCCCAGGTACACAGGGGTCTGGTTGAATATCATCGGCTGGTTCACATCGAACTCGAATATGATGGAGTTGTTGTCAGGGTCGCTGGAGCCTGACGGTATCACCCTCGCCAGCCCGTGGGGTATGTCCAGGCTTTCCCTCCCTGCGCCCGAATTGGCCATGTTCACCACAAGGTCGTTCAGGCTGAATACAAAGCCCTGTGCGGTCTGGAATTCCGTCACCACGCTCCTCTTCTCTATGATGGGCAGGCCCCACATGTACGCTGTCCCCACAAGCGCGATGACTATGCCAGAAATAAGGACGACCGATACGACGGATACCTGGGCCTTCATGCTTTAACTATGTTTTGCCTGAAATAAAAACGCCCCTACGGGCAGAACACGCTTTCTGTCTTGAAGTTGGATGAGGTGCCAATCCTAACACTGTAGTAGGAACTGCCCTTGCAGCATCCCTTCCCGGCAGACACTCCTGTGCACCCGCTGTCATAGTCCGGTGTATTCACGCAGGTGTGGTTTATCACCAGTCCAGTCTTGCCCTGGGCTATCGGCAGCCCGAAGATGGACCCCTGGTTGGCTGTCTGGCCGTTCACCTGAGCAAGGACGATGTCTCCGGGTGTCAGGGCTCCCTGGGCAGTGTTGAGCAGGTACACCTTTACCAGCCCGCTCTCGCAGAAGGCGCCTCCCGGCGGTATCTCGAACGTCTTGGAAGTCATCCCTGTTATCCATGTCTGGGAGAACGTCCAGAAGGACCCTACCATTGCTATGGCTATGAAAACCAGAATTATAATCGTGATGACCGGTGTTATTCCCTTCCTCATGTTTCCTCCAGGGTGGTGGGCCTGTGACCTTACCTCCTGTACATCGCTGCAATCTGTGCTGTCAGGCGCTTCATCCTCTTGTCGATTGTGTCCAGGCTGGTGAGCATTGCCTGTGTGGCATCAAAGCCCTTCTTGCCCTGTTCCACCAGCTCGCCTATCCTGCCCACGACAGGCTCCATCACATTGCTTGATATCTCAGAGACGGTGTCTTCTGTGGCCGATGTCTTGAGGAGCTCCATGAACTCGCTCATGCTGCTGATTAGCTGGTCAATCTTGCCTGGTACCTTTGACATCTCTGACCTCAGCTCGAAGTTGGACTTGACGATGTCGTCTATCACACGCTGGTTGGACTTTATCAGTTCTATGATCTGCTCAATCAGCCTTCTGCTTTCTGAGGAAGAACTTGTGGTTTCAATCCTGTCGATTCGCTTCTCAATCCTTCGGATTGGCGATGTTGGGATAATCTCGTACTCTTCGTCCACCATATATTTTATTTGGTTGAGACTGTATATAAACCTTGTCAGGTCTGTTTGTGTCTAAAACTAAAAACAAGAGACTCTGCTTACATCATCGGGGGCATTCCCGGGGGCATCCCGCCGCCAGGAGGCATTGGAGGCGCCCCTGACTTGCCCGAGGATATCATGTCATCTATCCTCAGTATCATCTCAGCTGCCTCTGATGCAGATTTGATTGCCTGCAGCTTTATCTTCAGGGGCTCCACCACACCATTTTCCTGCATGTTCTCTATGGTGCCTGTAAAGACGTTCAGGCCGGCCACGATTTCCTTCTTCTCGTGGTGTGACCTGAGCGCAGCAAGTTTGTCTATCGGGTCCAGGCCGGCGTTCTCGGCCAGCGCCCTGGGTATTACCTCAATGGCATTGGCGAATGCGCTGATTGCAAGCTGCTCCCTTCCCTTGAAGCTCTCTGCGTGATTCCTGACAGCCTTTGAGACCTCTATCTCTGAGGCCCCTCCTCCTGCCACTATCTTCCCGAGCTCCAGGGCCGAGGCCAGGCCCTTTATGGCGTCCTCCATGGCCCTCTCGACCTCGTCCACTATGTGCTCTGTTCCGCCCCTTATCAGGATGGTGACAGCCTTAGGGGACTTGCATTTTTCGACGAATATCATGTCGTCGCCTGCTATCTTCTTTTCATACACACTGCCTGCGTATCCTAGGTCGCTTTCTGTCAGGTCCTTTATGTTTGATGTGACAGAAGCACCTGTTGCCTTGGCCAGTTTTTCCATATCGCTCTTCTTTACACGCCTTGCGGCCAGTATGCCAGCCTTTGCCAGGTAGTGCTGCGCTACGTCGTCTATCCCCTTCTGGCAGAAGAGGGCAGTTGCGCCTGAAGCTTTCACCTTCTCAACCATGTCCCTAAGCGACTTTTCCTGGCTGTCCAGGAAGGCCTGGAGCTTCTCTGGTGACTCTATTGATATCTTTGCGTCTCCCTCGAGCTCCTTTATCTCCAGGGCAGACTCGAGCAGGGCGACCTTTGCCTCCTTTATCTTGCTGGGCATGGATGAATGGACCTTCTCCTTGTCTATCAGTATGCCCTCTATCAGCTTGGTGTCTGACATGGAACCGCCTTCCTTCTTCTCTATCTTTATGTTGTCAGTGTCCACGTCTGTCTTGCCGTCAGCTGTCTCTGCTACACCTGTTATGGCTTTTACTGCGAGCACTGCGAGCTCCTTTGATGCCCTTTCTGCAGACTTGCCTGTCATTGCGGTGTTTGCAATCTGCTCAAGCGTCCTGGTGTCCTTTATGCTGACATCAGCCGCTATCCTGTTCAGGGTGTCCAGGGCCTTCTCCTTTGCTATCCTGAATCCCTTTGATATGACTGTCGGGTGTATGTCATCATCCAGCAGGTCGCCTGCTTTCTTCAGGAGCTCACCTCCAAGAACAGCAGCAGTTGTGGTGCCGTCACCGACTATCTTGTCCTGGGTCTTGGCGACCTCCACCATCATCTTAGCTGCCGGGTTCTCTATCTGCATTTCATCAAGAATCGTAGCGCCGTCGTTCGTTATTACGACGTCCCCTAAAGAATCGACAAGCATCTTGTCCATTCCCTTGGGGCCCAAAGTGGTCCTCACAGTATCTGCCACGGCCTTTGCTGCGGCTATGTTTGCTTTAAGGGCATCCCTGCCCTTGCTCCTAACTGCCCCCTCGGGCAGTATGATAATGGGCTGCATGCCTGAATTTCCGTTCATAATTTCACCTCAAATTCCTTAAATCAATATGAATTGATATCTAAAGTATCATTTATCGCTATTTAAAGGTTTTCCCAGCTTCGTTCTGCCTGAAAGTATTTTAAAGCGCCCTGACATAATCATTTTATCGGACCCGTAGCTCAGCTTGGTTAGAGCGTCGGTCTTATAAGGCCGCCAAGGGACTTGTGCCCTTGGTTCATACCTCGGCGTAGAAGCCGAAGGTCGTGGGTTCAAATCCCTCCGGGTCCATAGAAGTCACAGCCCTAACGCGGTCTTCCTGTGGGTCTTGAGGGCCTCTTCTCCCTTCTGGGTGAGGTGCATCTTCTTCCTCTCTTTTCGTATCAGGCCATTCTCCCTCAGGCCGTGCATGGCCGCTTTCACTTCTTCCAGGTTCACGTCAGGGAGTATGTCAGCTATCTCCTGCAGGTCGAATATGCTCGCATTAATCTGGTACAGCACCATCATCTCGTCTTTCGTATAACTCATTTACCCTGCCACCACCTTTTCGCCACCTTTCTTGGGGAGCAGCAGCATCTCGCCCAGCTGCTCTATTATCTTCGGGCTTGCCATGCAGATGTCTGTCACAGTGACAATCCCTATGAGCTGGTTGTCCTTCACGACAGGCAGCTTCTTTATCTTCTTGTCCATCATCAGGTCAGCTGCCTCATCCACTGTCATCTCAGGCTCGGCCAGTATGACCTCATCTGACATGACGTCATCGACCTTTGTCTCCGCAGCATCCTTCGCCTGAGAGACCACGTTCCTCATTATGTCACGCTCTGTTATTATCCCGACTACCCTGGAGTCTGTGGTGACTATCAGGCAGCCTATGCTAAAATCGCTCATTAACTTGGCAGCGCTCTGTACTGTGGCGTCCTTCCCTATCGTCTGGACGTTGGGGTTCATTATCTCTTTTATTTGCATGCTACCTTCTCATCGGTCTCCTGAACATGGATCGCTGCTGCTGCTTTTCCATCCTCGGGACAAAAATCCTGTACTTGTCAGCCCCCTCTATCTCCTCAAGAATTCTCTTGATTATCATCTTCTTTGGGTCAGGCAGCAGCGGAACCCTGTCCTTTACGTCCTTGAATGACTCGAACGGCCTGCTCTTCCTCTCGCTTATTATTGCCCAGAGGTGCTTCTTGCCTATCCCAGGCAGCAGCTCCAGCTGGTGGAGCCTGGTTGTTATCTGCCCTGACTTGTTGAAGAATTCCAGGAACCTCTCCGGGCTTTTCTTGACCACGCTCTCGATTACGTCCTGCAGGTGGTCCTTTGCAGCGGCAGTCAGGTCCTTCATATCTATCCTGCCCTTTATGTATTTCACGCGCTCCCTCTTCTTGTCGCCTATGTAGACCCTGTCCTCGGGCCTGAGGGTGACATCTTCCCTGATTATGACCTCAAGTAAGGAGAAATACTGCTCTCCCATCACATGCGCAACCGGCTGGGACCTGTCCATCCCTGAATGGCCGTGTGACAGGAAGTCCAGCACCAGTGCCCACTCGTCCTTTTTTATCACTTCCATTGGCATGCTTAATCACCTTTTAGAATTTTAGATTTGAGGTTTAAATGCGGCTCGGTGGCCGTCTATGAATACTTTTTGACGACTGATAATATCTTCTTCTTGTCGTCCTCTGTGGGGCTTATTATCTCATGCGCGAACAAGACCTTCAGGTCGTCCTGGGTCTTGGGCATCATGTCCATTATCTGGATGATGTTCTTCTCCTTCAGCCTGCTTATCTTGGACAGTTCCTCTGCCATTTCCTTTGCCTTCTTCTCTGTGGTCTTTGAGAACTTCCTGAGGAACTCCAGGGCGTTCTTCTGCTCGTA
>DAOVIL010000132.1 GCA_030673725.1 Candidatus Aenigmatarchaeota archaeon
GTCTGCTATTCCCTTCTCTCCGTGCCTCACGCAGACTGAAGCCTCCCGAAGGTTCTCTATCCCTGCAGCGAATTCCTCAGAGAACATGAAACGGAGCGGCGAGACCTTTCCTACCAGGACAGAGCTTGAGTTCACAGGGGTCTCCGGGTTTATTATCCCGTCCTCTCCGATGTCTGCGTATGCTTCCTCGCCCCTGTGGCCCTTTATGCCAGGCTCTGGTATCTTTATCTCGTCCTCCTGGCCTCCCCAGTACCTCTTCTTGAGGGTCTCGTATGTCCTGAAGTAGAATGACCTGAACAATCCCCTCTGGACAGCGGACCTGTTCATCACGATGGCGTCGTTCATGTTGTACCCGTCATAGCACATCACAGCGACCACTATGTTCTGGCCCTCAGGGTACTCGGTAACAGCCCTGCTTATCTTCGTGTCCACTATCGGAGCCTGGGGGTATGTGAATATGTTGAACTTGGTGTCAGCCCTTACAGGGAAGTTGGTGGAGAACAGGCCAATAGCCTGTCCGGCCATCTTTGCCCCGTAGTTGATCCTGTCCCCCCGGTTGTACTCAGGGTATGGGATGAGCACTGCTGATATCCCCAGCATGATGATGGGGTCTATCTCCATGTGGGTGTGGTCCTTTGTGACAGCCTCCTCATCCAGGGCTATGAACGTGTTCTCCTCCTCGTTGGCGTCCAGGTATTCTATTATGCCGTGCTTCAGGAGGTGCGCTACACCTATCTTCTCGCTGGTGAGGTCCTTTATGTGGGCCTTTGTAAGCTTGGGCTTGCCGTTCTCGACTATGACAAGCGGCCTTCTGGCCCTCCCATGGTCTGTCTGTATCCTTATCTCAACGAACTCCGGGAACCAGGCCACATTGAGCTGGTCAGGGAGCAGGCCAGACCTTCTCCTCTGTCTGACCATCTTGACGAAGTCTGCGGGATTCTTCGTTTCCTTGACGAATTTTCCGTTGAAGTATATGTCAGCTGAATCCATCTTCTTCATTTTATCGCCTTCACTATCCTTTCATTCTCATCAGTGCTCAGTCCTGGTGTTATCTCTGTCAGGAGCGCCAGGTGCTTCCTCAGGCCTATCGATGAACCTTCAGGCGTCTCTGCAGGGCAGAGCCTGCCCCATTCAGTGGGGTGTATCTGCCTTGCCCTGAAGTGCTCCTGCGTCGAGGTGAGAGGTGAGATTATGCTCCTGAGATGCGAGATGGTCTTGATGTAAGAGCTCCTGTCGAGCCTCTGGCTGACGCCTGTTCGTCCGCCAATCCAGTTTCCGGTTGCGAGAGAGGAAAGGATTTGTTTGGTGGCCGCATCGGCCTCGATTATGCCTTGGATAGAAGGAGTCTTGCCACGCTTGACAAGTTTTTGATAATTATATGACATCTTGGCTAGCAGCCCCCAGCGCCCCAGAAGGATGGAACGGAACAGCTGGCCGAGCAGCTCGCCGGACATCAGCAGCCTCTTGTTCGTATAATGGTCGATGTCATCCTGAGGCATAATGTCCAGCAGGAGTGACACGCACTTCCTGATAATCCTGGTCAGTACTTTTGCCTTTTCTATCCTGAACTTATCGTCCTGCCCTATGTGTGGGAGCAGGTACCTGTCGAGTATCTGGGCCACCCTCTCCTTCCTGTAGTCCTCTGCAACCTTCAGTTTCTTGCCCATGGCGTCTATTGCCTCTTCCTTTGTGGTGACCTCCTCTTCGTACAGGTTGATGTAGAACTCATTCAGTATCTTGGGGTCGGATGATATCATGTCGCATATCTCCTTGTCAGTCTCTGCCCCAAGGGCCTTAAGGAGCGTGACAAGGGGCAGCTTCCTGATGTTGGCAAAGGAGATGGTTATCTCTCCGTCAGGCTTCATCTCTATCAGGTGCCTCTGCTTGAAGCCGGACCTTTCGGAGTTTATCCTGATTGATATGGTGTCGTTTTCCTTCTCGTATATGGGCGTGTTGGATGCAATCTCCTCTATCAGGACGACCACCCTCTCAGTGCCGTTTATTATGAAGTATCCTCCAGGGTCCCTCGGGTCCTCGCCCCTCTTGGTGAGGTCCATGGGAGAGAGGCCATTTGTCGAGCAGAGGGCCGA
>DAOVIL010000108.1 GCA_030673725.1 Candidatus Aenigmatarchaeota archaeon
AGAGCCCTTTATCTGCTCGTCTATCAGGTACTGGGTTGAGCGTGTGTTTAGGAGTGACATGAAGAAGACTGCATCAGCGCTCTTAGAGATGGCAGAATGGGATGAAGGGAACAGTATGACCGGAAGCCCTGTAGCCTCCTTTATCCTGTTGACGGTATCATCCAGGTATATCAGCTGGGCTGCCTGGGAGCCTCCCACCATTATGGCGTCTGTTCCTGCTTCCTTTGCCGTCTGTGCAAGCTTGGCAGCGTCCTCAGGCTTCTGCTTGTCAGGGTCTATCAGCATGAGGTGTAGAGGCCCCTCCTTTCTCTTGTCCTTCAGGTAATCCATCACAGCCATAGAGAATCCTTGATACTCTTAATATATAAATCAATCAAACACGCCGGTAGCTTTGCACGCTTCTTCCGCAAGCTCCCTTGTCATGGGTTTCTCGTCCAGTATGGTATAGCGCTTCCTGACGTCCTTCGCCTTCAGGAGCGCCTCTATCACCATCTCTTCTGATACCCCAAGCCCCTTTGCTGTGGTCGGTGCACCAACCTCCTTCAGGGCATCCCTCACCATCTTCCAGCCCTTCTCCTGCAGGTATGACATTATGATGCAGCCTACACCGCACTGCTCCCCGTGGAGCGCCTTGCTTCCCAAAGCGTCCAGCGCATGGGAGAACATGTGGTCTGCGCCTGAACCAGAGCTGGACGTGCCAGCAAGGGACATGCATATGCCGGAGCTTATGAGGGCCTCCATCAGGTTCCTTATCCCCCTTTCCTGGCCGTCCCTTATGGAGCGGGCAGAGCGCATCACTATCTCTGCAGAGAGGATGGCAAGGTCAGCTGCATAATCAGAGTAGTATTCGCCCCTGTTCCTGGCAAGCCTCCAGTCGTTGACTGCAGAGCAGTTGGATATGACGTCAGCAGCGCCGGCTGCTATCATCCTCGGAGGCGCGTTCATCAGTATGCTTATGTCAGCCACGACTGCGACAGGCGGCTTTGCCCTTATGGAATGCTTTGCGCCGTTCTTCTTTATGGAGCCCCTTTCAGACACTATCCCGTCATGCGAGGGCGCTGTAGGGACTGAGACAAGGGGTATGCTGAATCCTGAAGAGACAACCTTCCCTATGTCTATCACCTTCCCGCCTCCGACCGCTATCACGAAAGCTGGCTCTCCTTTCACTGCTTCCCTTATCCTTTTTGCCTCTTCCATTGTCGCTTCGTTCACTATATCAGAAAGGGTGTCCGGGAACTGTGCTATCACATTCTTTCCTGCTATCCCTAATGTGCTCTTGCCTGAAAGCACGAGAGGCGTGCCTGAGAGCTGGAGGGCGTCGCACATCTCCTTTACTTTCCCTATCACTCCCTTCCCGACCAGTATCTTCCTGGGAAGCTCTATCAGATGGGGTTCCATAGATTTAACTTGGATTGGTTTTTAAAAGCTTTAGTAGGGGTATCAATATTAATATAGGAGATTGAGATGTTCGGTTCGCTCAGGAAGAAGCTGAAGGAGTCTGTCAGCAAGCTGGCAGAGAAGGTCAAGAGCAAAGGGGAAGAGCCAAAGGTCGAGAAGAGGAAAGAGGAGCCTAAGGTTGAGGAGAAAGAGGAGCCTGCCCCCAGACCAGTGAAGAAAGTGAAGCCGAAAGAGGGGAAGAAACCAGAGACCAAGCCGGTGAAGAAGGAGAAACCGGAGAAGGTAGAAAAGGAACCTGTGCCCGAGCCTATACCAGAGCATGAAGAAGTGCCTAAACCTGAGCCTGAAGAGATGCCAGAGCCTAAACCTACCCTGGAGGAGAAGGTCGAGGAGGAGGTGAAGGAGATAATTGACGGTGACATACCTGAAGAGGTCACCAAGCCTGTAGAGGAGAAGGTAGAGGAAGCTGAAGAGGCTGTCGAACCCCCTGTCCCGGAACCCAAGCCAGACGAGCTCAGGAAGGAGAAGAGGGGCTTCTTTGGAAGGATAAGGAAGAAGATGGTCGAGAAGACGCTTTCTCCGGATGATATTGACGAGTTCTTCAAGGGTGTGGAAACAGAGATGCTCCAGGCCAATGTGGCGCTGGAGGTGGTGGACGCCCTCAAGGAAGGCCTGAAGAAGAGATTAAGCGGCCAGGACATCAAGAGGTCCCAAGCAGAGGACGCGATAAGGAAGGCGTTCGAGGATAGCCTGCTGGATATAGTGGACCAAGGAGAGAGCGACATAGAGAAGCTGATAGAAGGCAAGGTGCCGGCCACCATAGTGGTGCTGGGGTTCAACGGAAGCGGGAAGACCACCAGCATAGCCAAGATGGTCCAGTACCTGAAAGGCAGGGGCAGGAAGCCTGTGCTGGCCGCTGCTGACACGTTCAGGGCTGCGAGCATAGAGCAGCTCGAGCACCATGGGGAGAAGCTCGGGGTGAAGGTCATAAAGCACCAGTACGGAGCTGACGCCGCTGCTGTGGTGTTCGATGCAAAGAAGCATGCTGAGAGCAAGATGTGCGACGTGGTTCTGGCTGATACTGCAGGAAGGTCCCATGCTGACACCAATCTGCTTGACGAATTGAAAAAACTGGTCAGAGTCAACAAGCCAGACCTGAAGGTGCTGGTGATAGACTCGCTCACAGGGAATGACGCGGTGGAGCAGGCGAAAAAATTCCATGAGGCTGTGGGTGTGGACGGGATAATACTCACCAAGATAGACGTGAACAAGAAGGGAGGCTCCATACTTTCAGCAGCTTGGGCAATAAAGAAGCCCATCCTGTTCCTGGGCACTGGCCAGGAATATGAGAAGCTGGAGCCATTCGACCCCAAGAGGTTCGTGAAGACGCTTCTTGATTGATGCTTATGAATTGCGCGAAATGCGGTGCTGAAGGGACTGTCAAGGTAATGCGGAAGGGGCAGAGGCAGAAC
>DAOVIL010000033.1 GCA_030673725.1 Candidatus Aenigmatarchaeota archaeon
AGCAGCTCCTTTTTGAGGGATGCCTCGGTCTCCTTGTCCACGCTGTATTCTATCTTCTCTATCTTGTTGCCTCCTGCCATCACAGCGGCGTTTATGGCATCGCCTGCTGAATCCACATCTGCCTTTGCCTTCAGCATATGGATGGCATCATACCCTACTATATCCCTTTTGCCTGTCTCGCTGTAGTCGTACCTGGGGGTCAGCCTGACATAGTAGGTCTCTATGCCGTCCTCTGCCACCCCGGCATTCTTCAGCGCCACTATGACAGTCCCTATGGTTGTGGAGGCCATCTGCTGCGCCTGGCTGGCTGTAACCGACTGGGACGTCACCCCAAGGTAGAGGTGCGCCTCATTCGGGTCTGCCAGCATCTCAGCGCTGCCGCTCACCGATATGGTAGCGGGATCGGCTGTGTTCCAGCTGACAGCAGCAACTGCTGCCACAAGACCGATTACAAGAACAATCACGATGTAGTGCAGCGGTGTGAACTTCTCTGCCATGAATATAGTTGGGCCTGGGCTGTATATATAAAACAAAAGAAATTCTTCCGCCCTCTGGCTAAAGATATAAAATGAAAGAAATGCAAGGCAGTTATGCCTTTATTTCCTCGTCAAAGGCCTTGACTTCGTACTTGAGCTTCAACAGCAGGTCGTTTGTCCTGTCCAGTGAATCCTGCATCCTTACAGTCTGGTTCGTCAGATGCTTCACCTTGGTGTCCAGGTTCACCTGCTCTGAGGTCAAGTTAGCGTTGCTGTCCTTGAGGCGCCTCATCTTGGATTTCAGGGTTGCAGCTTCCTTGTTCTTCTGCCTGAGGTTCCTCTGGAGCCTTTCTCTTGTCTTGGTCAGGCTCCTGACGTTTGCCATAAGTGCAGCTTTCTGGTCTCTCAGCTTCCTGATATCCTTTAGGAGGTTCCTCTTTTCCTCCTTTATGTCAAGGGCCCTGATGACGTCTGTTGTCAGGGTGCCCACTATGCTCTCGAGTGCCTTTACGTGTGCTCCCCTGGAAACGCCCCTGGTCTTTTTGGCGGTCCTCTTGGATCTCTTGACTTTCTTGACCTTCCTAGCCTTCTTTTTCCTTTTTGCAGTCATATCCTCCCTCTTTTAATTATTAGCTTGACCAGTTATATAAACTACTTCTTGTTCTTCTTCAGCAGCCGGATTATCTCCTCCAGCTGCGCGTTTATGTTCTTTATGTCCAGCTTCTTCTTCTGGATGCTAATCTGATGCTTCTTGAGCGCGCCCTTGGGCTGCCAGCCCCCTCCCTCGAAATGGTACTCGAAATGCTGGGGCACGAGCCTGTTGGCCTCCCCCAGCCTCTCGTCAAGCGACTCCACAAGCGCAGTGAACTTGCTGTTGTTCTGCAGGAGCCCTGATATCTGCTCCTTGAGCGCCTTGTTCTCACTCTTCAGCTTCTTGACAGTCTTCATGTCCTCTTTCAGGGACAGGACTATGTCAGCGACGTTCCTGGTCTCTGCGTCAAGAAGCTCCTCTTTGAGGTCAACCTTCTCACTGTCCGCCATATTATATAATTCTCCGCGGGCTTTAAAATAAGTTATCGGCGCCTCTTTTACCTCTCACGCTCGCCTTTTATGAACTCTTCCACCATCTGCCTGGCGACAGGGTCTGGGAACTGTTCCGGAGGAGACTTCATGAAATAGGCTGAGGCAGATATTAGCGGGCCTCCGACGCCTCTGTCCATGGCAAGCTTTATCATCCTGACAGCGTCTATCACGACTCCCGCAGAGTTGGGGCTGTCCTCCACTTCAAGCCTCGCCTCTATGTTTATCGGGACATCGCCGAACTTCCTGCCCTCTATCCTCAGGAAGCAGAGCTTCTTGTCATTCAGCCAGGGCACATAATCAGACGGGCTGATGTGCAGGTTGTAGGGCTCTATCTGCTTCTTCAGGTTAGACTGCACAGCCTGGGTCTTGCTTATCTTTTTTGACTTTAACCTGGTTCTCTCAAGCATATTCATGAAATCTGTATTCCCGCCCACGTTCAGCTGGTAGCTCGAGTCGATCTTTATGCCCCTTTCCTCGAACAATCTCACAAGCATCCTGTGTGTGATTGTCGCCCCGAGCTGTGACTTTATATCGTCGCCTATTATCGGAAGCTTGGCCTCCTGGAACCTCTTGGCCCACTCAGGGGTGGATGCTATGAATGCGGGCATGCAGTTTATCATGGCCACCCCTGCCTTCAGGCAGGCCTCTGCATAATATCTGGTTGCCTCCTCAGAGCCCACGGGCATGTAGTTGACCAGGATGTCTGCCCCGCTCTCCTTCAGGTGGTTCACTATGTCCTGGGGAGGCTCCTTTGATATCCTGAAGCTCTTGTCAGCCGGGTGCTCTGCCATGTGCTTGGCGCACCCGTCCAGCACAGGCGCCATCCTGACCTTCACGCCAAAATTGGGCACGTCCTTGTGCAGGACAGTCGTGCAGTTGGGCTTGGCGAATATCGCGTCAGACAGGTCCTGCCCGACCTTCCTGGTGTCTATGTCAAAGGCTGCGACAGGCTTTATGTCTGATATCCTGTAGCTCCCAAGGACATTGTGCATCAGCCCCGGGACCGCCTCGTCGTTAGAATCGACGTCCTTGTAGTAGAACAATCCTTGTATCAGGCTGGAGCAGCAGTTGCCCACTCCCGCCACTGCAAGCTTTATCGGCTCAGCCATTTCCCCTCACTATTTTATATTGGTAAAACATTATATAAATGTTTTACGATGGTAAAATAAATTTATAAACCAAGAAATGAAATATAACTATGACATTCTACAAGAACAGGGGCAAGTTCCAGGGGCTCTCCATAAAGATAGGGATTGGCTTCAGCAAGCTCAGGCTGACCCCGAACATGTGGACAGGCCTTTCTCTCATACCTGTCATGATAGCTGTATACTACCTGCTCTACCAGAACTTCCTGGCAGCTGCCATACTCTTCATAATTTCATCCTTCCTGGACCTGGTGGACGGCTCTGTCGCCAGGGTGACCGGAAGGGTCAGCAAGCTGGGCGCATACCTGGACACAGTAGTTGACCGGTATGTGGAGGGGATAATAATATTCGGCCTCCTGTTCGCAGGGCTCCCGGGATTCTACCTGCCTGCCAGCGCCTGGATATTCCTGTTCTTCTTCGGCGGCCTCATGACCACTTACGTCAAGGCAGCCGCAAAGGAGAAAGACCTCACAGGAGGAAGGGAATTAAAGGGCGGGCTGCTTGAAAGGGCTGAAAGGCTGATAATACTCTTTGTTGGGATACTGCTTGCTATCTGGCAACCGCTTTACCTGACATATGTGCTGGTCGTATTGGCTGTACTGACCAACTTCACTGCTGTCCAGAGGATGATAATAGCCACGAAGATGAGAAAGCGCTAGAAGTGGCCAATCAGCCTTGTTTTTGCCAATGTCGAGAACACGTGCACAAGATGGTTCGCCTTTTTTCCCTGGAGGACTGTCTGGCCTTTCAGTATCGCTTTCCTGATGCCGTCAAGGCCTTCAGCCTCCATCTCTGTCCAGGCGTTCCCGACCTCCCATTTGGTGTGGGCGTCACTGCCTGCTGTGGTCACAAGCCTATGCTTATGTGCGAACTCCTTTGCCTGCACGTTGTAGCTGCTGAACGGCGAGCGCGAATTGAATCCCTCTATCCCGTGTATCTTCCTGATAGCCTTCTCTATGTTATGGAACGGCCTGTAGGGGTCGAATGGGTGCGCGACTATCGCTATAGCACCCTGCTCCTTTATCCTGTCCATCACCCTGTGGAAATCACCCTTCGGTATCTCCTCCTGGAGGAAATATGCCAATATCTCTCCAGTCTTCCCGTCGCTGTGGGTCACTTTTATCTCCTCTCCCAGGATGAGCTCCAGGCCGAGCTTCCTGGCCACAGTGAGCGCCTCCTCCCAGGCCCTTGTGGTGTTGTGGTCTGTTATCGCCAATCCATCCAGGCCTTTGGCCTTTGCTGCCTTCACCATCTTGGTGGGGGATGACATCCCGTCACGGGAATATTTGGTATGCACGTGCAAATCAATCTTCATGTTTTATATTACACAAGTGTAAAATATTAATATGGCAAGCCAGCCGATAGCCAGGCTAAAGGAATCCAACACGAAGGAGAACCTCTGGATATACGTCCTAAGGATACTGAAGGACAGGCCCACCCACGCGTACACCATAAGGGAAGAAATCAGGAAGCACTACGGCTTCAGGCCAGGCACGATGACAGCCTACAAGGTCCTGTACGGCCTCAAGAAGAGGGGCCTCGTCACCAAGAAGCTTGATGGCAGGAAGAAGGTCTACTCCATAACAGCAAAAGGGAAGGCTGAGCTGAAGGGCGCCATGGAATTCTACCAGCACATGCTGCGGGTGCTGAAATAAACTTTTAAATAGACTCCCTCTTATTATAGTTATCAAAGTCGTTTAACCTAATGACAACAACCGGCTAAACCATGAGGGGATGAAAATGGCAAGTGAATTCGTGAAGTTCGAAGTGCCCGCAGACCTTGCAAACAAGGTCCTGGAAGCGGTTACTATAGCAAAAGCGACGGGAAAGACAAGGAAGGGCGTGAATGAGACCACCAAGGCCATCGAGAGGGGCATAGCCAAGCTCGTGGTCATGGCACTGGATGTCACCCCGCCAGAGGTCCTGATGCACATACCGGTCCTCTGCGAGGAGAAGCAGGTGCCCTATGCATACGTTCCCAACAAAATAGAGCTTGGAAAGGCATGCGGGATAGATGTCCCGACGTCTTCCATAGCAGTGACCGATGAGGGCGAGGCGAAGAAGCTGATAACAGACGTCGCGGCAAAGCTGAACGAGCTTAAAAAGAAATAAGATAAGGTGATAACATGCCAGTAGCAGCTGAGATACTTCAGGTCAGGGGAGTCCTTGGCGTGAAAGGCGTACGTACAGTCAGGGCCAGGGTCATCGAAGGGCATGACAAGGGAAAGGTAGTCGTAAGGAACGTTGTCGGCCACATAAAGGAAGGCGATATCATACTTCTGAAAGAGACCGGAATGGACGCTGAAGCCGGTATGCAGAGGAGATAACATGGCCAAGTGCTCATTTTGCGGGGGAAACATGCCTGTAGGAAGGGGCAAGATGTACGTGAAGATAAAGGGGCAGATACTCTATTTCTGCAACTCCAAGTGCCAGAGGAACTGGAATCTCGGAAGGGTAGGGAAGTTCACCAAGTGGACAAATAAAGCCAAAGAAGAGAAGGAAGCCTAAGGCCCTACAACAGCCCTTGTGGAGACCATTGAGCACGCCTTGTTCGTGACCACTATCTCAGAGACCGAGTTTGCGAAGCTTGTCAGGTTCGTCATGTCCACCATCAGGTATGCTGACTGCCCCCTCTTCAGGGGACTGGATTCGCTGACGCCCCCCTGGGTGACCTGCTCGGCCTCGAATTTCATCAAATCACTATCAGAACTCATCGTTACCCCGAACCCGTAAAGGGAAAGGCTGCCAAAGTTGGTTATCTTGACCTGGTACATGTCATTGCCTGAGAAGTTGAGCTTGGTGCTCTCTATTATGAAGTTGGTCTCGGACAGGCAGGCCTGGGCCTCTGTCTCTGTCCCGACCCATTTCAGGTTCCAGCCGGTCACAATACCTATGATGAGCACCACAACGGCTATCATCAGTATGGTGCCGATTATCTCATTTATCCCCTTCCTCATGCTAAATAATTGGTCTAGTCCCCTAAAATAAGCTTTCAGAGAGACTCCAGGTACTCCTTCTCAAAGAAATGGAGCTCTCCAGGCACGATTATCACTGCAGGCCTCTTCTCCAGGGACTTGTCCCCCTGCAGCTTTTTGATTGTCCCGTACCTGATTGCCTCGCCAGGCCCGCCCAGCTGGCAGGCAGCTACCAGTTTTGTCTCGCCTGTGATTATCCCTTTCTCTCCCTTCTCCTCAAGCCCCACAAGAATAGCCAAACCCTCTGAAACAGTCATGGGTATGTCCAGAAGCACGAGCGTGTGGAGGCCCATCTTCCTGTTGTTCACTATGCCCTCATAGCATGACATGGCGCTTTCGTTAGTGAGAGTGACAGTCCTTCCCAGCTTGTACAGCTGAAGGCCTGTCTTGGCCACGGCAGCCATGACGCTGGAGCCGTGTACCACCTCTGTCTTAACCCCCATCTTCCTGGCATCAAGCAGGATAGAGATGTGTGTGGTGGCTGACAGTATATCCCCGCCGACCATTATGCCCACGTTCTTCAGTTGGGCCTGCTTTATGATAGCGTCAGACCTCTCTTCCAGGCCTGACCTGGATATCTCTATCACTTCCTTTCCAATTGTGCTTGAGAGCCTCTCCTTGGTGGTGTGCATGCCTGTGGTATAGAACTCCACATACAGCAGGTCGCATTCCTTTGCAGCTTCCACTGCCTTCAGCGACATGTCCTTCTCGTCGAACAATCCGAGTGAAATCAGGTACAGCATAAACAGTATTCGCTTTCAGTTTAAAAATAAGCCTACTCGCCGACCTGGTCAGTGAGCCTGCACACATAGGGCTTTGAGCCTGGGGCA
>DAOVIL010000082.1 GCA_030673725.1 Candidatus Aenigmatarchaeota archaeon
AACATTACCCCCTACACACTTCATGAATAATGATGGCCTTACCATTCCATTTTACAATACATAGCACGGTATTTGGCGTATCCAGGTAGCATATAGGTTTATTAATCCTGCAGGGACCGCACTCTACGAGAATCTGCTCGTTATCCCTTATTCCCACCAGATCTGTAATCCCCCCAGGCACTGATATCTCGCATCCCTTGACCTTAAATCCCTTCTTCTTGAGTAGCCAGGCAGCTATCCTCTTCAGGTCTTGCTGGGGCCCTTTAATATAGGCTATATCCTCACTTTTCGGGTCCTTTATAGTTTGGGAACTTATGGAAAGGGCATCATGAGCTATGAAGCCTGCGACTATTGAGTGACTGAGAAAATCTTCATATCTGGCATCATTCTGTATGAATATGTCATTTACCGTGTCCATGGCGGCCCTGGTGACCCCATACCTCTTCATGTGGTCTGTATAATCTCCTATATTCATTTCTTCTCCTTTTTGCCCCACATGCCGTCAACTATGCCCCTCAGGTCATCCGAGGAATACTGCATATAATGCGCAGTTGTTGACAAGTTGGCATGGCCCATGTACATCTGCAATTGCCTGAGGTCATCCATGTTCTTGATGTTATTCCTGACCTGATGGACTGCGAAACTGTGGCGGAGGTGGTGGGGGTGCAAGCCCTTGTCGCCTACACGCGTTATTCCTGCCCTCTTGCCTACCTTCCTCATCATTTTGAACACATACTGCCTTGTTATAGGGAAAAGCAGGTTTCCTGACATCTTCTTCCTTATGCCCCTAAGGGAAACGTTCCCGTTTATGTACAAATCGAGGAGTTTCATGGTGCTGTCATCCACAGGCTTGAGCTCCTTTACTGGCCTCTTTCTCTTGAGGATGTTGAAGATGATCTTCTTGTCATCCCAGAGTATATCTTCCTTTTTCAAGAGCAGGACTTCTGATACTCTCCTGCCGCACCTATACAATAACTGGAGAATAAGCAAATCTCTCAGGTTAGTGGTAGAGTCAAGAAGCCTTTTCACCTCCTCAACTGTCAGGTAACCCCTGGGATCCTTCATGGTTTCTGCGGCAAAATCAGCCATATTATATAGTTGACATTACCTGTATAAATAGTTTACATTACAGGGCCTTTTAGTTTCCTTTATGATGAATTGTAAACCTCGCCTCTCGGAACAGGCGTTTTGGGCATGTTTGATGGTTTAGGGTATACTCTGGGGCCTCGGGATGGCCAAATCCCTCCATATCTTCTGGGACCCGATATATTGTATGTCCGTTTTGTATGCTCACTTGGGGAAATTGCCTTCAACCACCCTGTCCACAAAGGGGTACTTGTCGGCTATGGCCTCGACCACTTCAAGCCTTGTATTTCTCCCCATGTGGTAGAACCAGAGGGACTCGTTCGTGTCTGGATCCCCTCCTGCCGAAGGCTCGCCACCTATGTCCCTCATGTCTCTGTGGAGCCTGAACATCTCAACTCCTGGCTTTTCGCCTGAAACCAGGTAAAACCTGAACAGTCTGCTTCCTTCCATAACTTCTATTGTAGACATAGCTTTAAGTCCATTCTGTAGGCTCACTTCTGCCTTATCTCGGCGCTCTCGAAGAAGGGGTATTTCTTGAGCCTCTCGCCGAGCCCCTCCAGGTCGGCCTCACCACCCTGGAAGAGGAAGAACTCCCGTCTTCGGTTGGTGTCATATCCGGTTATTATGGGGCTGCCCAGGCCTGCGTCCTTTATGAATTCATTCCTGGTATCCTCGCCTATCACTGAAAGACTGGCTTCCTTTATGACATAGACTGTTATTGGCATATTGACCTATTCCATTGTGCCCAGCTCTGCACCGTCAAGGAAATAAACCCTTATTATTACCATATCCAGAATTGGCATGAATATTTAAATCCGTTTTGGAGGCTCACTTTCAGCCTATCTCTTTAAGGCTGCCTGCAGGTTTCCAGAGGGTCTCGTCCTTGAAGAAAGATGGTTCACCTATCAGGGACTCATCAGGGTCTTCCCTCTCCACGTCAAAGGTCATGTACTTCTGGGTGTCATCCATTATTTTGTTCCTCTTGCCGTTCTTCCTGCCCATCTTTATCTCATAGAGCTCCCAGTCCCCTATAAGGAGGGGGGTGCCGTCCATGAAGTCTATGCATGGGCAATCGAACTCCTCGTTGTAGGCTAACATGCCCCAATCACCATTGAACTTGAGATAATCTCTTACCTTTTTCCCGGGGGACCACATGATGTTGAGATGATTGATATCGTCCTGGGTGATGAGGTCTGCAGGCCTGGCTTCCTTTCCGAGGAGCAGCATAAGACCTTCCCTGCTTATGGGGTTTACCTCGCTCTCCTCATTATGCTCCATATGCCATGCCCCAAGCCTGATGAGCTTGCCCTCTCCAGGGGCATCCTCCACAAAGACGTAATCCCCTGGCTTCACCAAGGTATCGTTGCCCCAGATGCCGTTTTTCCTGTCATCCACTCTATACACCTTGGGGGTCCCTACGCAGGTGAAGGCGCCGTAGCCCTCCTTTATCCACTCGCCGTTCCTCCTATGGAAGGCCCGGTTGCCGTCCTCGCCTGAGAATCCCCAGCCCCCTGACTCATATATCTTGGTTACAGTGCCTTTCATCTGGGGATGGGTTCCGTATGTGATCTCTATGGGGTCCATCTATAGTATGGGAAAAAGTATTTAAATGGCGTTCTGGTGCTGAAAAGGTGATTTAAAGCTAATGTATAAGGGTTAGGTATGGGAAGGTACAAGAAGTTCGGGTGCAGGCCAGGGAAGTGCGTGAAGTGCTGCACCGGAAAGATGGGCATACCTGTCACGCTGCCTGACCTGTACAGGGCATGCGTGTATGCAAAACAGGCTGAAGGAAGGGGTATGACGATACCTGAAGCATACAATGAGCTCTGTGACGGCTGGATGCATATGCCGCACATTACATATGGCGACAAATGGTACATGTCTGTACCCAAATCAAAGATGCCCTGCCCCAACCTGGATGAAGAAAGGAAGAAGTGCGGGATATTCAGCACCAAGCTGTACGTAGTGTGCAAGTCATACCCTGAAGGCATGCTGGTAGAGGCCAAGACGCCTGTCAAGGATACCCCTGCTGGGGAGAACTTCTGGAAATCGCTTGACTGCATGCAGGGAGTGACGCTTTCCCCAGGGAGGGAAAAGGAGGTAAAGGACATGCTGGACCTTTCTACCAGGGAGTGTGCACTGACAGGAGACCTTCTCAACAACAAGATGTTCCAGCCGATATCAGCCGGGACCATGGAAGAGCTGGAGGCAGAGCTCTGCAGGAGGATGGACTGGTACAGGACGCCGGAAGCTGTCGAGAACCTGCTGCAGAACATGGGATTGCAGAAGATACTCGAGCGCTACATGGAGATGTTCGAGACAGGGGGAATCGACTACATAGAGAGGCTTGTTCCTGCCGAGCCAGAAGACAGGACCATCGGAGGGGTGAGGAACTTCAGGGGAAAGAATCTCTTTGAGTTGCTCAACAGCCCCAGGTTCGCTCCTGGGGAGACCATCACAAGGATTGACGGGAAGATAGGAAGGAACGCACCATGCCCCTGCGACAGCGGAAAGAAGT
>DAOVIL010000134.1 GCA_030673725.1 Candidatus Aenigmatarchaeota archaeon
ATCTAATTCTGCTCATGGTCGAGATGGTTATACTGGGGGAGGAGAAATCGCCCAGCAACATAAAACTGGTGGAGGAGGCGAAGAAGGTATTCGACTCTGTGTTCTTCGTCCCCATCAGCGGCATTTACATAGGCCTGACAGACGCATTCAAGATAACGTACAGGACCTCAGATATACTGAAGTTCAAGGGCATACTGCCCAGGATACCGAGGGGCCTGAGCTCCTATGCCTACCAGCTGCTGTCCCTCTTCCCTGAGGAGACGTACATGGCCGTAAGGCCCATCTCCTTCCTCCTAGCAGAGGAGAGGTTCTTCCTCCTGACTGTGCTGAGGAAGAGAGGCGTGAACACAATCAGCATGAGGCTGGCAAGGGCGATAGAACCTGCCACAAGGATAATAGAGAACAACAGCTTCCCCCTCGTGATAAGGACCACTGAGAAGACCACAGGAGTGGTGGTCAAGAAGCAGACAGAGGCAAAGGGCTCGATAGACGCTTTAGGAAGCCTCAAGCAGCCTATGCTGATAGAGGACACTGTGAAGGAGATGGTGTCGGTTTATGTGGCTGAGCCTGACATCATAGCATGCGTCAAGAAGAAGACAAAGGAGCCTGACGTCGTCTTCGCCAAGGGAGACTACAAGAACCATAAGCCTGACGTGGAGACAGAGCAGCTTGCACTGGAGGCTGCCAAGGCCATAGAGGCCCAGGTAGCCAGGGTGGACATAGCCCTGGACGGGAAGCCAAAGGTCGTTAACATAAACCTGAACCCCGGCATCATAAGGCCGAGCGAGGTGACAGGCGTCAACATAGCCAAGAAGATAGTGGAAGCAGTGGAAAGGAACTACACTGCCTACAGGGAGAGGCCCATGCTCATGCGCTTCTTCGATGACGCCAAGTCTGTGGTGAAAGATGTGCTGAAAACCAAGCAGCTGCTTATATAGCTTGCCCTGCCCCCGCTTAAATACCTTGCGCTGACAAATTAAATCAGGAAATGATTGAAATGGCTGATATCAACGCGATTGCCCAGTCCATATTGGCCTGGGTCACAGCATTCATCAACAGGATCATCCCAGACTACATAGTGCCAAACATACCGCTGATATTGGAAGTAGTCATGCTCCTTGTGGCAGGCTATATCACAGGAAGGATAATGAAGGCGGTAATGGTCAGGTTCCTGGGCGTGGTGGGCCTCAAGAGGATAAGCACCAGGACCTGGGCTGATTCCCTCCTCAAGGCCACTGGCTACAGGGGGACGATAGTCGAGCTGATAAGCGACCTAGTCAAGTGGCTCGTGTATATCCTGTTCCTGGCCATGATAATCCAGACCCTGGGCCTTACAGGCGTGGCTGACATATTCACCCAGATAGCAATCTTCATGCCCAGGTTCATAGGCGCCATAGTGATAGTGATAATAGGCTTCATGGTAGCAGACTTCTTCGGCAAGATATTCGAGGAGGCAGGCAGGCGCTTCCTTGAGGAGGAAACCCTGGCCCGCCTCACAGGCGGGATGATAAAATACTCCCTGGCCCTGATAGCCATCATAATGGCACTCTCGCTCCTCGGCCTGGACACAGCCTCCCTGACCATCATGTTCGCCGTCATAATGGCTACGATGATATCCCTCCTGATAATAGGCGTGAAGGACATCTTCCCTAACTTCTCTGCAGGCTTGCACCTGAGGCATAACCTGAAGGCAGGCGACCACGTCAGGATAGGCGAGCACTCAGGCATCGTCGAGAAGGTCGACGCGATATCAGTCATCCTGAGGAACAGGGACAGGCGCATCACCATCCCGAATTCTGTTGTCATGAAAGTCGCAATAGAGAAGACGGTGGAAAAATAAAACCTTTTTTACCTTGTTGCTACCTATTATAGAGTATGAATTTCGAGTACAAGCCTCACTATGTGGTTTACACGTCAGGCAAGAAGGGCCCATTGTATGTGGCCCCGCATGCAGGGATAGCCTTCAAGAAGCCTGGTGACATGCAGGACGAGGGTACGCATTTCATAGCCTACAAGCTGGCAAATGAGCTTGGCGGGAGGGCCCTGATATCCAACATGACCAGGGAGAAGGAGATAGGGG
>DAOVIL010000043.1 GCA_030673725.1 Candidatus Aenigmatarchaeota archaeon
GAAACCTTATGCGGAGTAATATCCGAAGGAGCAAGGTTTCTACTTCTTGAACTGGCCTATCTTGGGCACGAGGTCCACATGCGTCAGAAACAGCGACCTGCAGCAATATCTTTCCAGACCCAGCCTGGTGAGCACCTCAGGCCCCTTCTTGCCCTTCTTGACATCTTTCTGGTACTCTTCCCATAGGTGGGCAACAGGCTTCCCGCAAGTCATGCACCTTATCGGTATAATCATATGAACTCCTATACTATTCATTCACAGGGGGATATTTAAGCTTTTCTTCTCCCGCTTCCTTTTCCCTGGTTTCTTCCCTCTTCCTCTCCTCGTTTTTCCTCTCCGTCTCCTCGTCCCTTCTCTTCTGCTCTTCCTCTTCCCTCTTCCTCTGCTCCGCTTCCCTTCTTTCCCTTTCCTCTGCTTCCCTCTCCAACAGCTCCTTCTTCGCCTTCCTGAGCCTCCTCTCCATCTCCTCGTTGAACCTGGGAGGATTGAAGTCATACCTCTCCATCTTTTTCCTCTCCCTTTCCAGCAGCAGCGCAGTGCTGTTCAGCAGCTCATCCGTGTTGCCGGCATGCCACCTTGGCCTTGCCCTTATGGGCTTCTCCTTTTTCGGGGTGGGGATCCTGTAATCATCGATGAACCACTCCGGAAGCCTGTCCGTGAAACCGAACTTTTCTGCCATATTCATCACCCTGCTGGCCAGGACGAGCTCCTCCATGTCATCCCTGTAATTCGTTATGAACTTGCTTGGCACAAAGAACATGCCGTACCTCAGCCCTACGTGCCCCTCCGGGTCCCCGTAGACGATTACCACAGTGCCGTACCTTTTGGGCCTGATGTTCGGTATCTTATCACCGAACCAGTTGATAACCAGTACGCTGGACTTGGACTTTCCCAGTTCGCCCACGGACTCCATGTGGCTGAAGGCCCTCTCTGAGCCCTCCAGCACCTTCTTAGGGAAGATGCAGTCCATGGTCACCACACCCTCGGTCTCATCCAGCGCAGGCTCTTCGAAGCCGCACCTGAAGAACTTGTAGCCCTTCACCCCGCTGAAGCTCTTTGTGAACGTTTTGTCAGTGAATACCTTCGTGCCTTCCCTGTATTCGAAGTCCCTATTCCCGTACCTATCGTCGACATCGATTACCTGCACCTTGACAGGGTCTTCGTATCCCAGATGTAAAAGGGTGAGGCCCATCCCGTCCTTCCCGTTCCTGGAACAGAATTCGTATGCCCCGTCCAGCTCAATGCACTGCGCATTGGACATGCCCACAGTGCCGTTCTTGCACCAGACCCCTTCCCTCTTGACATACTCCGAACTGAGATATCCTTTTCCGCCTCCGGGCTTCAGGAACTCCAGCCCCTCATCAATATTGCGCCTCTCAGTAATAAGCAGTGCTGGTACTGTGGGAGCTCCCATCTTAATTATTGTTCGAAACTTTTTATTAGTTGAGGGAGCAGAAATTTGACAGAATGGGAGTTTACTTGCCAGAATCCTTTGGCGGCTCCTCCACTACCTCGAAAGAATGCGTCCTGAAGCCTTCCTCAGGGGGCCTCTTTTTCTTATCGTATTCGAATTCATGGCCAATCTCTATAGGAAAGGGCTGTACTGAAGTCCTGATGGGGTAGAATACAGGCTCACCGTTCTCTATCCTGATGCAGCCTGTCTCCCTGTTCACCCTGACACGCTGCTCGGTGTATTTCTTCAGGCTGCCTATCCTCAGCTCCCTTGGCATAACTTCTATTGGACACCCAATTTTATAAGATTACCTGTCCTGAGCAATTTATTAGGGAATCAGGACCAATAACTAGTATGGAGTACTTCATGAAGGCTCTGGGGAAGGGCAAGACTTTCCTCTTCGAGCCAGCAAAAGCATTCAAAAAGGAGGGAAAGACCAACTTTGGGGAGGCATTCAAATACCTCCTCGTGCTGGGAATAATCAATGCTGTCCTGGGCGGCATAGTCGTCGGGGCTTTCAGCATGAACGCCATAGCCCTTGTGGGGGCAATAGTCGGCATCTACGTGATGCTGGTCATCGGCGCGCTTATCGGCGGGGTAATACTGCATATCTTCGCATACATCGTGGGCGCCAGGGGCGGCTTTGAGCAGACGTTCAAGGCAACGTTCTATGGCCAGACACCGACCCTGCTGCTGGGCTGGATACCCGCAATAGGCGGGATATTCGTCATATGGAGCCTTATCCTGACGATAATCGGCATCAGGGACCTGCACAAGATAAGCACAGGAAGGGCTGTCCTGGCTGTGCTGCTTCCGATAATCATCATCGGAATATTGGTGCTGGTTTTGGCAGTGGCTTTAGCGTCGATACTGCTCGCCACAGGGATACCTGGAATGGATATGACCCAGCTGTTGGCCACTGTCCCTCGATAAGAAGCAGTTTTTTTCTTTCCATTTTTGATTCCTGCATGCCTTAGGGCTATCCAAGGCCACGACCGAAAGGTTTATAAAGTATTGCTGCTCCCTAACCATATGAGCGTAGGAAACACGGCAAAGATCGCATTCGCTGTGATGCTTGCAGCCGGATGCGGAAGGAAGGGGGCATACCCTACAGGTGAGATGGTCCCTGAGGGGAACAGGATGGTTCAGAGGGTGCCCCAGATGGGCGAAAGTCCACAAAAATGGCCCGAAGGTTATGCTCCAGTAAAGCCGAGGACAGTCGAGAACCAGCTGGTTTCAGAATATCCCGTATCCTCTACAGTGGATATGAAAAAGATGAGTGCCCTCCCACATGTCTTCATAATAGCTGAGGACGAGAACGGCAATGAGAGATTCGACCAGGGAGATACCATAATTCTGAAGGCTGTCAGGAATCCGTGGCACGACGAGACGACCAGGACCTTCGGGAGGAAGCACCCCAAATACAACGAAGTGTTCCAGGATGTCACCAGGGTACTGGATGACTACAGGTGCAAGAGGAAGACCTGGGCCGGCGGGAAATGGATAAAGAGATATTAAAGCCGGAATCCAGAGCCTATTCTATCATGTCCAGATGCTTCAGCGTCTCGAGTATCCCCCAGGCATACACGCAGGCCTCAAATGCGCGTATCCAGTCGCCCTGCTTCTGGAAGTGCCTGCAGTCCGAGATGTAGGCGTTCATGTTCTCTATCTGGCCAGCCGCCTTCATGCCCTTGGCCTTTATCCCGCTGGTCTCCTTCTTCAGCTTCTCCATCCACTTCTGCGTCTCCAGCTCCAGGGCCTCCTGGGTCTTGTCCATGTTAGATAATTCTCTAAGGTTTATAATAAAGAGAAGGCACAATAAAGTATGACGTATACCATCAGGATGGAGGCCGTAACGAAGGAGAACAAGAAGGTAGGGGGGAAGGGAGCCAACCTGGGAGAGATGATACATGCCGGCCTGCCCATACCGCCTGGTTTTGTGGTGACGACAGACGCTTATGACAGCTTCCTTGCTGCAAACGTCCTGAAGGGGAAGATAGACGCAGAGATGGAAAACCTGGACTCTGACGACCCCGAGAGCGTGAAGGAAGTGGCGGGAAAGGTGCAGGACCTGATAATGAACGGAAAGGTGTCCCCAGAAGTGGAGAAGGCCATAAAGGACGCCTACCAGGAGCTTTCAGTCGGGAAGGAGGTCATGCAGGTCGGAGGAAAAGCACTGGACCTGGTGAAGGCAGGAAGGGAATGCTTCGTGGCTGTGCGTTCAAGCGCTACAGCTGAAGACATGGCTGAAGCATCTTTCGCAGGCCAGATGAAGACCATCCTGAACGTGTTCGGGGCTGACAACCTGGTGAACGCTGTCAGGGAGTGCTGGGCATCAATCTACACGCCCAGGGCGATATTCTACAGGAAGACCCACAACATAACAGCAGACATCTCCATGGGAGTGATAGTGCAGAAGATGATAAACTCTGATAAGTCTGGGGTCATATTCACAGTTGACCCCACCACCAATGACCTGAGCAAGATAATGATAGAGGCTGCCTGGGGATTAGGCGAATCTGTGGTCTCCGGCGTGGTATCCCCTGACATATACATCCTGGACAAGCAGACAGGCGACATCCTGAGCAAGAGGGTATCCAACAAGAAGACCTTCAGGACCAGGGACGCTTCAACAGGCCAGACAGTCGAGAGGAGGACACCAGAGGACAAGGCAAAGGCCCAGGTGCTCAATGAGACAGAGATATCCAAATTATGGGAGCTGGCCAAGAAGGACGAGGCCCATTACAAGGGCAAGCCCCAGGACATAGAATGGTGCGAGGAGAGGAACAGGATATTCTTCGTTCAGACCAGGCCTGTCACCACACTAGGCAAGGCCATGGAGAAGGGAGAGGTCGCAGAGGCAGGTGATCCCGTAGTGGAAGGCCTGGGAGCTTCTCCGGGAGTGGCCAGGGGAAAGGCCAAGGTAGCACACAGTCTGGACGAGCTCTCTAAGATGGAGAAGGGCGACATACTTGTAGCCAGGATGACCAACCCTGACATGGTCCCTTACATGAAGATAGCAGCCGCTATAGTGACTGACGAGGGCGGCCTGACATCACATGCTGCGATCGTTTCACGTGAGCTTGGGGTGCCCTGCATAGTGGGCACAAACGACGCCACAACCAAGCTGCATGACGGCCAGGACATCACAGTGGACGCTGCGCACGGCAAGGTGTTCTCAGGCACTGTGGAGGTCCAAAGCACTGAAACAGTCCCATCTGAGCCTCTCCCTGGAAGCGATACCCCTTCAGGCGAGATAGCATCTGCCCAGATACCGGTGGGCTTCACTGCCACATCCATAAAGGCCAACATAGCCTTCCCTGAGACAGCAGAAAGGGTGGTCAAGAAAGCTGATGGGGTCGGGCTGCTCAGGGCAGAGCACATGCTGACAGAGAGCGGGAAGCACCCTGCATACCTGGCAAGGGAGGACCCGGATGAGCTGATCAGGATAATAAAGGAAGGCATCGGCAAGATAGCCAAGGTGTTCTACCCCAAGCCTGTCTGGTACAGGACGCTTGACGCCAGGACAGACGAGTTCCGTTCCCTGGAGGGGGGGGAGAACGAGCCTGAAGAAGCCAACCCAATGCTGGGATGGCACGGCATCAGGCGCTCATTAGAGGATCCTGACGTGTTCAGGTGCGAGCTGGCTGCAATAAAGGAGCTGCAGGAAGATGGCCTCAACAATGTCTGGGTGATGCTGCCTTTCGTCTCCAAGGTGGAGGAGCTCAGGAAAGCGAAGGCCATGGTGGACTTTGATGTCAAGTTCGGCATAATGGTCGAGACCCCTGCATCAGTTGTGGAGCTGGAGGAGTTCTGCAAGGAAGGGATAGACTTCATCTCGATAGGCTCGAACGACCTGACCCAGCTTACACTGGGGATAGACAGGGGGAACGCCCATATAGCGAAGCATTATGACGAGATGGACCCGTCAGTCCTGAGGCTCATAAAGATGACGATTGATACCTGCAAGAAATACAATGTCGAGAGCTCCATCTGCGGGGAGGCAGGCTCCAACCCCAGGATGGCAGAGAAGCTGGTGCAGTTCGGCATAGACTCCATCTCCTGCGAGATGGACGCGATAGACAATGTCAGGAAGACGGTCGCGATAACAGAGAGGAAGATACTTCTGGACAAGATACGCGAGCGCTGATCCTACATGCCTTCTATGAAGGCGCGCTTTTTCATGAATTCGTAGAACTCGGGGGGCATGTAAAGCTCGTATATGGCGTCCTCTGAGAATGCCACGGTGTCGCCGTCTCCCAGCTGCGTCCACCCGCTCACCTTCTTGCTGTTGACGAATGTCCCGTTCTTGGAATCCGCGTCCTTCACGCTGACCCCACCTTCATGGGTCTTGAGCATGGCATGTAAATTA
>DAOVIL010000005.1 GCA_030673725.1 Candidatus Aenigmatarchaeota archaeon
GACTTCTTGTCCCTCTCCATATCAGCCAGCATGTTTATGACGTCTGTGGTATACCTTTCCGCCCTGAACAGCCCTGTCCTGCCGTCTATGCTTGCCATCTGCCTGGCCTCCGCAAGCTGTTTCTTTGTCATCGTGTACCCCTTCAGGGCCGCGAGCACATAGTGTGCAGCCTCCACAGAGTCTGTCTCGAAAGCTTCGATCAGGGATTCCGGGTTCCCCCTGCCGACACCTTCAGCTGCCAGTTTCATTGCCTTCCTGATCCTTGCCCTCTCTTCCTCTGAAGGCCCTTTATAGTCGATTTCTATGTCCTTTGCCATACTTACACCTATTTGTCACTATTTGATAGTGAATAGTTGTATTAAGGGTATTTAAAGTTTTTGTAGCCTCGGATGATACCATTTTTAGCTTCAGAACCAGCATTTTGCAGCTATTATACCGCTAAAACTAGCCCAATAGGATGCGCTCTCCCTCCACAGCGAGCGGCTTACTTGTTCATCGCCATTATGAGAAGCCCCTTGAGGATTGCCAGGACACCGATGACCATAAGAGCCATCTCCCAGCTGTATCCGAGGTACTTGACGCCGCCGAAAACCAGCAGCCCGATACCCAGGGTCAGCATCTTATACTTCCCATGCTTGCAGTCTTTACCCATAATGATACTTGTGTGAGCCCCTATAAACGCTTTCGGAATCAGTTCTTGAGCAGGATTTCGACCACGTCGCCGTCCTGGAGCTCATAGTCAGCGCCAAGCTTTCTCCTGTCCCTGTTCATGCCGCCCAGGAACCTGTCAGCCATGGAGGTGTGGACCTTGGCTGCAAGCTCCTTCAGGGTCGTGCCTTTCTTCACAAGATGGGCGTCAGGGAGCACGTTCCCTTTCTGGTCTGTCATCTTCCCTATGTTCGCCACAGGGTAAACGATTATCATGTCAAGGAGCTTGAACACAGCCTCATCTATCACCTTCTGCACCCCTGTCGAGCCCCACTTCTCCAGCACGTTCTTCTTCAGGAACTCCAGGCCCTTCTTCTGCTTCTCCTCAACGTCGCCTGTAATCTCGAAATCCTTGTCGCCAGGGCTGTACTTCACCAGCCCGTGCTCTGCCGCTTTCCTGAGAGCAAGCTCTGACTCGGCTGATGCCGGTATCAGGTTGACGCCAACCTCCTTCAGGTGCTCATAGTTCTTCCCTGCGCCGTTCACGTCTATCTTGTTCGCGGCGATTATTATCGGCTTGCTCTTCTTCCTCAGGTTCTCAATGAAGTCCAGAAGCTCCTTGTCGCCGGACTCAGGCGTGATGGGGGTGTCCAGAAGCGCATCCTTCACGTCATCCACTGATATGCCAAGGCCGGACAGCTGATGCTGGAGGATTATATCCGGCTTCTCCTTCTTCTGCTTAATCTTCATGGAGAGCTGTGACCAGCTCTTCTTCAGTATCCCGAGCATCCAGTAGTCTATCTCCTCCTCGAAGAACTGCACGTCATGCATGGGGTCATGGCTTCCAGGGTCGACAGGGTTGCCGTCGTTGTCTGTTCCCCCTGATATGTCAATCACATGTATCAGGGCATCAGCCTCCATTATGTCTGAGAGGAACTGGTTCCCCAATCCCTTCCCTTTATGTGCCCCAGGCACCAGCCCTGCTATGTCTATCAGTTTGACAGGAACAAAGCGCACTCCGTCCACGCATTTCGAGTTCTGCGGGTTGCATTTAACCCCGGCCTTCCTGCAGGGGCATTCCACACGAACGTAGCTCACGCCCCTGTTCGGCTTGATGGTCGTGAATATCCTGTTCGATATCTCAGCGTCCACAAGGGTCGATGCGCTGAAGAAAGTCGTCTTCCCTGTATTTGATTTCCCGCAAACAGCTACCAACATAACATATCAATATAAGTCTTTCGTCTTGTTATTAAAATAGCTTATGAAAGCGCCGATACTGGGAAGGGTGAAGGCATACGAGTTCAATATAGCCTTAGGCCTGGTTCTGGCGGAGAGTGTAATTCTGCTGTGGATGTCTTTCACACCCGGTGCGGTAGTGGAGGCATACAGCTTCCTGTACTTCAACACCGCTACATTCGGCCATCTGATGGCCTATATGGCATATGGCTGCCTGTTAGGGAGAGTCTTTGGGCTCAGGAATGGGGCCCTGGAGAAAAGGGAAATAATATTTCTGGCACTGGTAATAGGCACATGCTTCGGGCTGATAAACGAGATGATACAGTCAGGCATCCCTGGCAGGAGCATGAGCATGGTGGACGTGACTGCGAACCTGATAGGCGCTTTCATAGGCGGCTGGATTTCGGCCAGGTTCTAGAAGATGCCGAACTTCTTCTTCTTGCTCTGCATGTAGTACTCTGTCGTGGCCTTTATTATGAAGACGGTTGAGATAGAGCTCCCTATCAGGCCTATCCCCCCAAGCAGAATGAGCTGATATACGTTGGTCATAAGGTACGCTACCACTGCAGCCATTGCAGTCACTTCACCAGTCTGGGTGATGTACGGCATCATTATCTGGAGCGCTGTGATGAGCAGGGGGAGGAAGAACAGCATGACTATCAGCCCTCCGATGAGTATGACCAGGAGCCACATGACAAATATCCTGACAGGCCTCTTCTGGAACATGTCCCAGGAGCCCTTTATGGCTGACCAGAAGCCCTTCTTGCCAATCATGACCTCCTGCATGGAAAAGAATAGGGCAAGCCCGACCAGTATCGCTATTATGGAGCCCGCCACAGGCACCATGGTTGCCAGGGACCCCAGCACAGCTCCCACTATGGCGACCCCCAGCAGCGAGGGATACTTGTTGGCAGCTATCCTGAAGCTCTTGCAGAACTCCTTCTCCTTCTTGCTGTGGTGTATCGTCGCGCCTGTTATCCAGAGCTTGAGCAGGTTCCAGGCCGCTGACAGCAGCACGAACATGACTGCGAAATTGACGAGTGATATGACAGAAAGCGGGTCTGCGCTCAGCACAGTCATGGCAGCCCCGATCGTGTCCATGTTGAGCATCACCATGTACAGCAGTATGCCCATGAATATCCCGTCAAGGATGAAGAAAGGCAGCCATCTCTTCGGCTGTATCCCGAACCTGAGCCCCCTCTTGAGCGCCTCACCCCACTTTATGGACATAATAATAATTAGCTGGACTCCCTTTAATAAATATAAAGCGGGGATGTGATGGTAAAACATGACAAACAGGATAGCGATAGTTGACAGGGAGCTGTGCAAGCCCAAGATAACAGGGTTCGCCTGCATGAAGGCATGCCCTGTCAACAGGACAGGGAAGGACTGCATAACGGTCTCGGAAGAGGACGCTAAGGTCCTGATAGACGAAGGTCTGTGCATAGGCTGCGGCATATGCGTCAAGAAGTGCTTCAGGAACGCCCTGATGATAGTCAACCTGCCTGAGAAGCTGAAGGAAACTCCCATACACAGGTACGGGAAGAACATGTTCTGCCTCTTCCGCCTCCCCATCCCGAAGGAGGGGAATGTGGTGGGCCTGATAGGTGAGAACGGGACAGGAAAGTCGACTGTCCTGAACATACTCTCAGGAAGCCTCAAGCCGAACACAGGCCTGCTGAAGGGCGCTGGGTGGGAGAACATCATCTCCAGGTTCAAGGGGACAGAGCTGCAGGGCTTCATGGAGTCCCTGGCGTCATCCAGGCTTTCAGCCGCATACAAGCCCCAGCATGTTGACGCCATACCCAAGATGTGGAAAGGGAAGGTAAAGGACTTCCTGAAGAAGGCAGATGAGGACAATATCCTGGATGATGTCGTGAAGAGGCTCGGGATAGAAGAGATGATGGGAAAAGGCATATCCCAGCTGTCAGGCGGGGAACTGCAGCTCCTGGCGATAGCAGCCACTTTCCTGAAGAAGAGGGACTTCTACTTCTTTGATGAGCCCAGCTCCTATCTGGATGTCAGGGAGAGGCTGAAGGTGGCCCGTGAGATAAGGAAGCTCTCTGAAAAGGCAAAGGTGCTTGTAGTTGAGCACGACCTTTCAGTGGCTGACTACCTTGCTGACATAACGCACATACTCTACGGGAAGGCAGGCGCCTTCGGCATAGTCTCAAAGCCTTACGGAGTTCGGATAGGCATAAACACATACCTGGAAGGCTACATAAGGGAGGAGAACATGCGCTTCAGGGACGAGCCCATAGTGTTCCAGAAGACTGCCAAAAGGTTTGAAAAGACGCACCTCTTCCTCCAGTTCCCGGCGTTCAGCAAGAAGTTCAGGGACTTCTCCCTGGAGACAGAAGGAGGCAACCTCTACAAGGGAGAGGTGATAGGCATACTGGGGCCCAATGCCACAGGGAAGTCAACCTTCATGAAGATGCTCGTCGGAAAAGAGAAGCCGGGCAAGGGTGAAGCGCTCTCAGGCCTGAAGCTCGCCTACAAGCCCCAGAGGCTGATGCTGTCAGAGGATGAGAAAGGCATGACAGTGAGGGATTATCTGGGAAGCAGGGGGATAAAGATGGGCACAGAATCCAAGAGGCTGATAGAGTTCCTCAGGATGGCTAAGAGGATGGAGAGGAAGATGGCTAACCTCTCAGGAGGGGAGCTCCAGACAGTCCTGATAATATCGGTCCTGCTCCAGGAGAAGGACATCATGCTGCTGGACGAGCCGTCAGCTTTCCTGGATGTGGAGCAGAGGCTGAGGGTCGCAAAGGCGCTGAAGTCCCAGGTGGAGGAAATGGATATACCATGCTTCGTTGTGGACCACGACATACTCTTCATAGACGTCCTGTCAGACAGGATAATGGTGTTCGCAGGCGAGCAGGGGGTGTCAGGGAAGGCGTCAGCACCTACCTCACTCAAGGACGGCATGAACTCCTTCCTAAAATCACTTGGCGTCACCTTCAGGAGGGACCCCCAGACAGGCAGGCCAAGGGCGAACAAGCCAGGCTCCCAGAAGGACAAGGACCAGAAGGAAAGGGGCCGCTACTACTACGCTGACTGATCACTCGAGCACTTTCTTCAGGTTCTTCCGTATCCCCAATGCTTTCCTTATTGCGTCCTTAATCATTTCTTTAGGCACTGCCTCGTATGTCTTTCCCTTATACTCAACAATCCTGCACCGCGTCCCACAGCCACTGGTTTCCTGGCATGATTTCCCGCAAACATCTTCACATGATTCACAGTAATTATCCTTTATCTCCAGATTCCCTGTCAAAATCTCCTCAATATCAACGCCGTTTACCCTTATTGTTGGGGACCTGACAAAATCATATCTTTTTGCTTCCTTATCGCTTGTTATCCTGATTTTATTCACTCTCAATTCTTTTACGGTCCTTAACTCAGCTCTCAACTCATCCAACGCTTCATCCAGAACTTTGTCACTTGCCTTGCATCTCTCACATGTTGTTAAGTCCAAGTATAGAAAATCTATTTTCAGTTTTTTGTTTTTCGCCATATCTCACTCAAGCACTTTCTTCAGGTTCTTACGTATCTCTTTCTCCTCTTCTGTCTCTTCCTCTTCAGAATCAGGTTCTTCCTTTTCTTCAGCTTCTTCCTTTGGTTCCTCTTTCTCTTCCTGTGACTCTTCCACTTCCTCCAGCTTCTCCTCTTCAGCCGGCTCTTCTTCTTTCTTCTCCTCAGGCTCTGGTTCCTCTTTTGGCTCTTCCTTCTCCTCTTTGGGCTTTTCTTCCTCTTCCTCAGGCTTCTCCTTCTTATCCTCAAGCTCTTCCAGCTTCTCCTTTGCCTGCTCCATCTCTCCCGGAGACGGCTTTCCTCCCTTCTCTTCAGGCTCCTCCTCTTCCTTCGGGGGCTCCAGTTTGCCGCCCTTCTTCCAGGTCTTCCTGAGTATGCCCCTGTAAAGGTAGACCAGAATGGCGGCTATCACCATCAGGATGAGCCATTCCATCCCGTACCCGAGCATCCAGGTGGCGTATGCCATTATTATGCCCAGGATGAACAGGATGGAGAGCGTGGCCATATGGTTGGGCCTCCCGTATGGTATGGCGCTGTCCAGGACTATAATTATCGCTGCAACGAAAAGTATTACCTGGAAAGGGAGCCAGACGGGGTTTATGATGCTTCCCAGTATGAATGAGCCTGCCACAAGGCCCTTCAGGGCCACTACCCAGCTTGTGAGAGGGACTTCCCTTACCATAGCATCACCAATTGCTGCACATCAGGCAGCACGCCTGCCAGCACCCCAATCAGGTACACCAGAAGGATGTGCCTGAGTGGAAGCACGATTGGCATGTTTACCCTTAATCTTTGTGCTGAAAGGAATATATTGATTACGACAAGGGGAAGCAGCAGGGGAAAGGCAGAGAACACCAGGAGCTCTGATATCCTGTCGCACCCGATGTCAGTCATCTCTTCCAGCTTCCTCCCCTTCTTCCGCATGTTCCTGGCCACTGCACCGTCAAGCCAGTCCAGTATGATGATGATGGCCAGCGCCCCTGTCCAGATGCGGATGTCCTGGAAGAATATGAACACAGCTGACAATATCACAGCCAGCCAGGATATCCTGTCCGGGTTCACACCCATGCCAGCAAGCCGGTCAAGCTTATGTAGTACGCGCCAATAGCCCATATCGCTGCTCCTAAGAGTACCTTCACCTTCCTGTTCAGGTTGAAGTCAATATGCTTGTCTGAAAGTGGATAGAACGGCCTGGTAGAGCCTGTCACGAAATCAAGGAACATGTGCGAGAGCAGCCCAAGCGAGAAGAGCGGGAACCCCAGGAAGAAGGCAGCCGCCATCACTATCGAGAGGAAAGGCAGTTCATGGAACCAGGTCCTGGACCCGTGCTTGAAGTACTTCCCTTTCGGGTAAGTGTACAGCCGGTCCAGGTCAGGGAACACAGCGCCTATGATAGCCTGGAGGGAGACCTGCTTGGCGAACAGTATGCCGAAAACAGCGTGCGATATTATGTCCATATCAGCCCATTGTACCGATAGAGGGGCCGTATGTGGTGGTCTTCATGCCGAAGTGCTCCTTTATCTCATTCAGGAAGCCAAGGGAATACTCCCTGCACCTCTCCAGTGCGCTCTTCCTGACCTTGTCGTAATAGATGTAGGAATAGATGTACCAGAGGGGCTTCAGGAAAAGTCCCCACCCCTCGAACTTGGTGAACATGTTGGCAGTCCAGGTCAGGTTGAAGTGCCCCTCGTTCGTTGACTTGTTCTGGCTTCCCTGGACCTTTATGTCGAACCTCATGTAGGTGTAGCCTGACACAGGCTTCTTTACCCACCAGAGCGAGAAGAAGTCTATGTTCTCCCCGCTCCTGTCCCAGTTCAGCCTGGTCCAGCCTGCATTGGTGGAGCTCACATGGAAGAACGGCCTCTGGAGGCTTGAAATCTTCTTGGCGATGTCCCAGGGGTTTGGCCCCTCGTACTTGACAAAGATGTCCTTCTCAGGGGCTAGGCAATTGTCCATTATCTCTATCTTGGCCATGTGTCACCTCACTGGCTCTTCTTGAGCTCCTCGTAGAATTCCCGTATCTTCTTCTGGTAGAATATGACCAGGTGCCTGCACTCCTCAGCATACTCTTCCCTCTTCTTCCTGTAGAACATCCTGTGCCAGAATGTCCTCATCATCTCATAGAAGAGAGACCTCTGCCATACAGTCTCCTGGGGGTACTCTGTCCTGATGAGCCCCCTCACTTCAATCCTCACCTTTCCCATCTCGTCGCCTTCTCCTGCCAGCTTGAACCTGATATAAAGGTAGGTGAAGATGTCCATGTCCTTGTGGAGCCACCAGGTGACCTTGAACTTCTCCTTCCCCTTGGACTTGCCCCAGTTGTAATCAACCTCCTGTATATGGGACTCAGGCACATTGAATACCGACCTCATGAGCTCATACATCTTCTTGTAGAACTTGGTGCCGTTCGTAGTCACGAAGTTCATCTCTACCCATCCTGGCTCTTCCTCGAAGCAGTTGTCCTCCAGGAGCATCTTGGTTCTTGCGTATACCATAAGACCACTGTTTTATTATAAGCCTGATAACATTAATAAATTAGGGGATTGCTATGTTCGGGTGGATAGGCGCGATAATCGGGATTTTGCTCATCCTGCTGGGGGGATTCATGGTCCTTTTCTTCCCCTTCACCGTGGAGGAGCAGCCTGAATCAATGGCCCTCACTGCGATAGTGACAGGATTTGTGCTTATAGTGATAGGCGGCGTGCTCCTCTTCTTCTAAACGAAGAGCACGATAATGCCCATTATGAACAGTATCATTCCCAGGCTGAGGACCGGGCTCTTGTCCCCCAGGTTGCTGGCCTGCATGAACGTGAGCATCCCGAACAGGAAGAATATGAAGCCCAGCACCTTGAAGATGAAGGGTGACACTCCCGCAATCTGCATGATTCCCAGGATAAGCAGCACTGCCCCTATCGCCCCTGACCTGAATGTGTTCACCCTCACGAACTTCATGAACGCGAACATGAAGACTGCAAGCACCAGGAGTATCATGCCTGAAGACTGGTGGCCGAGGAAGGATACGCCTGAGAAGAACGCTGAACAGAGCAGCGTTGCAGCCAGTGCAGCGATGATTGCTGCCGCGATATGCAGTTTCATGGGTATAACAAGAACCTGAAGTTTTTAAGTCTATGTTAAGGCAAATATAAAGTGATATTATGCCAGGCGATAATATTGTGAGCGAGGCCTTCAGGCAGAAGATGTTCACGGACAGGGCGACAGGCTACTGCATCTGCGGCTCCCCTTTCGAGATGGTGATGATATTCGACTTCACAGGCCTGAGGGGAAGCGGCTCAAACATGTACTACGGCTATGTGTACCAGGTGCCCAAATGGAACTACAACATCTACAAGGTGGATGAATGGATATCAGTCACACCTGAATGGGCAGAGTATTATTCCCTCACAATAGGCCAGAAGCAGAAGCTGATGGAGACCATAAAGTCAGGCCTGGCAAGCGCAGCATCCTCTGTGGCTGATTATGAATTGCTGGCGCATGACGCCAGGAGGTACAGGGAGATAATAGACTACTTCAAGGCAGCGCAGAAGGATGAGCACGTCTTAAGGTCCCTTTTCATTGACAGGGTTGATGCGCACACTGGTGAAGGCTACTCCCTCATAAGCATGGCCAGGAGATGGCCCACCATAATATCGGACTTCATAAGGATGAATGAGGGCTGGACAGACCCCAAGAAGATACCCAAGCCAAGGGACCAGGTGGACAGGATAAGGACCGAGCTTGACGTCTCCCAGGCAGAGGCCACTGTCCTGAAGACCAAGAACGAGCTGTTCAAGCAGTGGAAGACGTCCTTCAAGCCCATAGTGATGGAAAGGTATGCCAGGATACAGAACATGGCAGAGGCCAGGAAGATGTCGATAGACGAATACAAGAGATGGCTCAAGCCCTACCTGGCAAGGCACAAGATGATGAAGGAGAAGATGGAGATCACGCCTTCTGACGAGCTGAGCAACCCCTACATGACGCCAGGGTTCGGCCAGTCCCAGGCAAGCACAGGCGTGAAGCTGTGGTGCTGGAAGCCATTCGTGCCTGCAGAGCTCAGGAAGGCAGAATTAGGTCCCCTGAGGGAGCCCCACGGGTTCGTGATAGACCCGTATGATGACCTGGTGAAGGAGTGGCAGGAGAAGATAAACAAGGAGTGGGGAACCAACGTGACAGAGAAGGACATCAGGGAGAAGCTGAGGCCGGAGGTTGCCGGGAGCTGGACCTGGTCCATGCCTGGCACCAAGCCGTTCCCGGACATGGACAGGCACCACATGTACTATATCTTCTTCGAGGTCACATACATACTCAACCTGGTCAAGACGCCTCCTCCGGAAGCGGTGGAGACAGACAATGTGATGTTCTACCCCTTCAGGGGATGGTTCATGTCCCAGAACGCCGTACTGATCCACCTGATAGAGCTGGAAGCCAGGAAGAGGGCATTCGACTCTTACGTGAACCAGATGATAGGCGCAAAAGAGGAAGAGGAAGCCATCCTGAAGAAGGTGGAAGAGGAGTTCAAGCCCAGGCCCAGGGAGAAGTTCAAGCTTCCCAAGGGGTTCCAGAAGGTCAGGGGCTGGGGCAATGCGATAGGGAATGGGGCTGACAGGTTCGCCCACTTGTATGTCAAGAGGGGCCCCTACGAGCCTGTCTTCTATGAGAGGGTCAGCAAGCTGATGGCAAGGGGGATGGGCGGATATTACGGCCAGCAGATGGGCCATATCCAGAAGCTGATGGGCGTCAAGTAGCCTGAGGAGAGAGGATGGCGAATTCGAATTACAAGCTTGGTGTTTCAACAGGGCTTTACACCATAGCCAGGTCTGAGGAGCTTGCATCCAGCATGGCCAAGCTGGGCTTTGCGCTTACCAGGGGAGTCTCCGCAATAGAGATAGCAGGGGACGTCCCGCACGAGGTCACACAGACAGACGGGACGGAGATAAGGCACGTGGCCAGGAAGCAGGGGATAGACGTCCTGTTCCATGGCTCCCTTACAGTCCCCATGTGCATACCTGAGAGGGGTGATTACAGGGATGCTGAGAACCACATGAAGAAATCCATACTCTCAGCAATACACTGCGGCTCCAGATACGTGAATTTCCACTCCTGCCTGAACATCTGGCTCGAGCTCATGACATACGCAGGAAGGAAGCTCACCATGTCGTTCTGCGACCATGAGGGCAATTTCATATCGCATATCCTGAAAGGCGACAGCACTGCGGACAAGAGGATGAGGAAATGGTTCATAGAGCAGAAGGGTGAGATCTACATAGGCGACATCCTGACCAGGGACAGGAGGATAAGGCTTAACAGCGAGGTGAACATCCAGGTGGACAGGGAAAGGAAGGAGGAGATAAGGGACAGCCTCTTCAACATCCTGAACAAGCGGCTTCCCCAGGACATACCTGAGAGGGACAAGCAGATAAACAAGGTCATAAACGACGCGCTGGCAACAGGCATACCCCCCAGCAGGGAGCTGGACAAGATAGTCCCGGGGTTGGGTGATGAAATAAACGACCTCTATGAAAGGATAAGGGAAAGGGCAGTGCTGAGGAACGCAGAGATAGAGAAGAAGATAACCAATGACACCCTGGACAGTTTCCTGGCTGTAGAGAAGAGATGGTACAGCGAGGAGCTGAGGGGGCCGCAGGGCATAATAGACGGCTACCATATAATGGCGCACTGGATGTTCTTCCATAAGGACCCTATGTGGGTGGAGATGGTAAGGGTCTACAAGAACGTCCTGGACAGGTACAACCTTGATTACAGCAACCCATTATGGCTGGATGACGCCTGGAAGCAGGCAGAGGATGAGAACGACAGGGAGTTCAAGGAATTCTTCTACGCAGTGGTCGCAGCCAAGTTCCTGGAGGGCCATACCAAAAGGGTGCTCAGATGGCTGGAGAATGGCCTCATAGACGAATACAAGGCGCTGCCTGAGAAGACAGAAGAGGAGAGGCGTGAGAAGAGCGATCTCCTGAAGGCAGCAAAGGACATAATGATAGTGTACGAGTCCCCTGACGCCAGGGACCCGTCCCATGCCGGCATGTTCCTGCTCTGGAACCCCAAGCAGGTGTATGCAGCAGTAAAGGCCATAAGGAAGAGCCTGAGCACTGAGAGGGTCTGGCTCCTGATGGATTTCGAGCACGTGGCGACACAGGGCCTGGACCCTGTGAAGGATTTCGAGGAGACGACCAAGATGATACCTGACTACGGGAATATTGTCTATGCAGTCCACTCAAATGCTCCTAACCCCATGCACGCGCACGAGCCATTGGAGATAGGCGATGTCAAGGTGTACACCCTCCTCTGGCTGCTGAGGAAGACCGGCTTTGGGAAGAACAGGAAGGTCTATGTGATATACGAGCGGGGTGGCGGCAAAGACCCCTTCGTCCGTTCAGTAGAATCATTAAGGCATATGGTCAAGTACATAGAGCAGGACATACTGCCAGCTAACCTGCCTGTCGAGTTCTTCGGCATGGTGGGCCCTGTGGCTGGTGACTACAAGCGCCAGTGGCAGATAATACAGGACCACAAGACAGACCCGCTGAAGGACCTTCTGGAGATGCCAGAGGAGGAATGGGGCATACTGTCCCAGGGAGCCGTCAAGAAGGGCAAGAGGCCAGAGGTCTGGAAGAAGGGCGAGATGCGCTAGCTTTCTTTACGGACGCTTCCGCAAGTCACAAGAAACCTACCGTACCAAAGAAATATGCAATCAAAATCTTTAGCAGTGGCAGTTAGAATCAGCCTCACCGCAGCAGGGGCATATTTCCTGGAGCTTGGTCTCTTTCTTGCACTTGGGGCACTTCCCCTGCTCGTTGGCCTCGAATCCGCATGAGGGGCATTTGTACATATATAATGATATTCCCTTTGTCTTAAATATGGAGAAGTATATCCCCGGTCAGGACATAAAACTCGACACAGACGTGGATGAGAAACAGTTCGGGGAGCTGGAGTTCGAGGCCCTGCTAATGACCCTGAAGGAGATGGACGACCCTGTCCTATACGGCGTGACAGAAGGGGGCTCTGTCTCCTCAGAGCCAGTCATCCATGACGGCAGGGTATACTTCGGCTGCTGCGACAGGAACTTCTACTGCCTGGATACTGAGACAGGCAGGAAGGTATGGGAGTTCAAGACAGGGGCCCCCATCATCCTGGATTCCGTCATCCATGACGGCGTCATATACTTCGGCTCCTTTGACCACAACCTGTATGCTGTAACGCTTGAAGGCGACCTTGTATGGAGATTTGACTGCGGTGACATGCCAGGGAACCCGGGCTACCATGACGGTGTAGTCTATATCGGCTCAAAGAACGGGAACCTCTATGCAGTGGATGCCAGGACAGGGAGGCAGCTCTGGAAGTTCAGCACCAATGGGCCGATAGCCAGCAAGCCTGAAGTGTATAAGGGCAGCATCTACTTCGGCTCCTGGGACCACAAGTTCTATTGCATTGACCTTAAAGGGAAGGTGAGATGGAAATTCATGTGCGGCCATGCAGCCGGGTCAGCCACCATAAAAGGCGGTATTATCTACTTCAGCTCCTTTGACTGCAACATCTACGCCATGATGCCCGACGGCAAGCTCAAATGGAAATACACCGCTGCAGCGCCCATCTACTCCACCTACAGGCCTGCCATATCAGGGAACACAATCTTCTTCTGCATAAAGGACAACTGCATATACGCAGTGGACACAAAGGAAGGAAAGCTGAGGTGGAAGTTCAAGAGCGGGAACATGATGACCAATGTGCCCCTCATACATAAGGGCATAGTGTACGCAGGCTCATGCGACGGCAACATGTATGCAATTGAAAAAAATACAGGGAAGGAGCTCTGGCGCTTCTCCACGCCTCTTGCGCTTTTCGCGCCTCCTGTGACCTATAAGGACAGGCTCTACTTCGGGGGAGGCGACAGCAGGTTCTACTGCCTCACGCTTGACGGAAAGCTGGTCTGGACCTTCAAGACCAGCCTCAGCTACCCTGTGAGCATTGACCTGAGCAAGTCCCCCATGAAGAAGGCAGCTGAGATAGTCTGGAC
>DAOVIL010000129.1 GCA_030673725.1 Candidatus Aenigmatarchaeota archaeon
AACCCAAGGCTGCTGAAAAGAAGCCCATTGAGAAGAAGCCAGTGGCAAAGCCCGCCGAGAAGAAACCCGCAGAGGCACCGAAGGAAGCTGAAAAGCCCAAGGAAGAGCCAAAGCTAGAAGTGAAGCCCGCTCCCAAGGCAAAGCCGAAATCCAATGTCCTGCTCTTCAACAAATGGGACGTCTCAGAGGTCAGGGTGAATGACAGGGGGCTGCATAAATACGTGAACATCAGCCCGATAATAGTCCCCAGGACAGGCGGCAGATGGACCACAAACCCGAAGGACAAGAAGAAGATACCCCTTGTGGAGAGGTTCATGAACAGGCTTATGATCCCCGGCCACAGGGGAAAGAAGCACAAGCTGACCTCAGGCCACTGCTCAGGGAACACCCAAGCAATCTACCTGGCCACCAAGAAGGCCTTCGAGAGGATAGAGCAGAAGACAAAGAAGAACCCCCTGCAGGTCCTGGTGGATGCTGTGACGAACGCAGCCCTCCTTGAGGAGATAGCAGCATACAGGATGGGCGGGATGATAGCCAGGAAGTCAGTGACAGTCTCCCCCCAGAGGAGGTATGACCTGGCGTTAAGGCACCTGACCCAGGGCATCTACAAGGTCAACTTCAAGAGCAAGAGGCCGTTTGAGAACGTGATAGCAGACGAATTGATTGCTGCATCGAACAGCGACCCAAAGAGCTTTGCCATACAGGAAAAGCAGAGGATAGAGAAGGAAGCAGAAGGCGCCCGTTAATCACATCGCTACTACCCTAGTCGGCTCATTCTTCGACTTGTCCCTTTCCAGCCTGTAGAAGCTGTCCAGGCTGTCGCATATCTTCTCCTCATGCGTTATCAGGAACACCTGCTCAGCAAAGGCACCTATCCTATCCTTCAGCGTCATGGAGAGGTGCTCAATGGAAGCAGAATCCAGGTTGTGCGTGGGCTCATCCAGTATCAGCCACCTGAGGTTGGGTATGAATGCATGCGAGAACGCTATCCTAAGGGCCAGGCAGGCCATGCTCCTCTCCCCCCCTGATGCCACGCCTTCCACAGGCACCCACCCGTCAGAGCTCTTGAGCTGCAGCACATAATCATTCTCGACAGAGAGCCTGATGCTCTCATAATCACCGTACGGGTATATCTCCCCCCATACCCTGTCCATTATGCTGTTGACTGTCCTGACGAACTCTGACCTGAGCTGCTCCTGCGTGGACTTCAGCGCCTGCACGAAGCTTTCCAGGCTCTTGGCGACATCTTCATCGCTCTTTATCTCGTCCCTGTAGGCGACCAGCCTCTTCAGCCTCTCCTTCAGGCTGTGGAGTATCTCCCCCTTCTCCTCTACCTTCTCCTTCAGGCTGTCCATCCTGGTGAACATCTCTGTCTCCTCCACCCTTTTGGCCTGCACAGATTCCCTGGCCCTCTTCAGCTTATCCTCAGAGAACCCCTTCTGCAGGATTTCCCTCTTCCTCTCCAGGGATTCCTTCCTTTTCTTGTATTCCTCCCTCCTTTTCGAGAGAAGCTTCAGTTCCTCAGCATCCTCGAGCCTTGCCTTGACCCTTTCCCTTTCCAGTTCCTTCTCCCTGAGCCTTTCCTCGAGCTCTTCCCGCCCCTTCTTTATCTTGTCCAGGTTCTTGACGACCGATGAGACCTGCTCCCTCAGTTTTGCCTCCTCTTCATTCCGGTTATCAATCAAATCCTGCTTCTTCTTACCGTCTATCTGGTTATCGCACACAGGGCATTTGGCCCCAAGGCCGTCCAGTTCCTCCTGGTTCTCCACTGCAATCTTTATCTTGGCGTTGAGTGACGCCACCTGTTCCCTTCCTCCGTCCATCTCTTCCCTCTTGTCGTCCAGCTGGCGCTTGAGGACCTGTATGTTGCTGTCAAGCCTGGTCATATCCTTCCTGACCTCCTCCGGGTTCCGGGCCTTATCCTTCTTCTCGGAGAGGGTCTTCTCCATCTCCTCCAGGGACGCCTTCACGCCCTCCAGTATGGCTATCAGGTCATGGAGCTCGGTCTGCATACTCTCCTGTTCCTCCAGCGTGTTCTGCAGCCTGGCCCTTTCCTTTATGACGCCCTTGCTCTGCAGCCTGAGCTTCTCCAGCCCGTTCTTTATGTCAGCTATCCTTTTCTCCTCTTCCTTGAACCTGTCTTCCAGCCCTTCCTTCTCCAGGTCAGCCACTATCCTGGTCTTCTCCTCCCTTCCTACCATCAGCCTGTTCCTTATGGCGACAGCGCCTTCCCTGGCCTGCTCGAACCTGTCCACCTTGAGCATCCTGTCTATGTGCTCTGT
>DAOVIL010000087.1 GCA_030673725.1 Candidatus Aenigmatarchaeota archaeon
AGACGAACTGGCAAGGACAGAAAGGGGCGGAAACACAAAAAACATAAAGAGGCGGATAGAGCGGATGAAGGCCAGGCTTCCGGACATCAAAAGGAGAATCAGCGAGTTCGAGAAAAGAGCAGCATAAATGGATTGTAGGGGAATAATATAGTATGGCAGGGGGAGATGAAGAGAGACGGAGAAGACGGGCAAGGCTTCTCAGGCAGGCTGCCGAGGACCTTGAGCAATCCCTGGAAAGGGCTGAGCAGTCCATAGATGACAGCGGAGCCGGAGGTGGTGGAGCTGGCGGAGGAGCCGGAGGTGGTGGAGCTGGAAGGGGCATAAAAATAATCGTCAAGGTCTTCGACGAGCAGATGAGGCCCCTGGATGGCGCCACTGTAAAGGTTCTTGGTTTCACTGGGGCCGCGACTGTCACAGATAACATGCACGAGTTCGTGGAAGTCCCTGCGCCGCATGAATGGGTGATAGTCTGCGAGCTGGGGGGCTACCAGTCGCAGCACAAGAAGCTCAAGGTCAAACTAGGGCCCGCTCCTTCAGTAATCATATTCGCACTCAGCAAGGCCGAGGCCAGAAGGGTTGAGATGGGGGCGTCATACATATCAGGAAAGGTGAAGGACAGTAAAGGCGAACCGATAAATGGGGTCAGAGTCAGAATAAAGGGGACTGGTAAAACAGCAGAGACTGATGATGATGGGAAGTACAACATCTCGATATCAGAGGGGCTGGAAGGGAGCTACAGGGTTATAGCTTCAAAACCTGGGTCTGATTACCTCCTGCAGAGGAGGACTGTAAAGTTCAAGAAGGGCTCGCCGATATCAGCTGACTTCGAGCTGAAAAAGAAGAAAGAAGAGGAAGGCTTCTTCGGCAAGTTCGACAAGAGCATGAGCGGCCCCACAGGCCTTATAGGCCCGATAGCTGGGGGCATAATCCTTGTAGTGCTGATGGGCAACATACTGTTCTTCTTCGCGTTCCTTGCCTGGGCTGTGCACAATTTCATACCCAAGCCGATGAACTGGAAGGGAATAGCAAAGAAGCTCAGGCACTGGGAGACTGAGCTGGAGAAGGAGACTGACGAGAAGGAGATAAAGAGGATAGAGGCCGAGGTAAAGGTCCTGAGGGGAGAGGCAAGCCTTATGAAGAGGGGGGACATTGACGTGATGGGCTCAACAGGCATCGCATTCCTCAGGGAGTTCCTGAAGATACTTGCCATCACTCTGCTTTCAATAGGGATAATAACATCTGCATTGCCTCTTGCGGTGCCTGTGGGGATAATACTGCTGTTCGTGGTGTATTTCCTTTCAGGCGGGCACAGGCATGAGGTAAAGAAGGAATGATATGGCTACAGCATACACTGGGATAGATTTCGGGAAGGCGTCTGTCAAGTTTTTTCTGGCGATATTCGTAGCAGTTATAGTATGGCTGTACATGGATTCCCTGTTCCTGGGGTTCGTTGTGCTGGCTGTACTGCTTTTCGTGCCGCTTCCGGACGAGGGGACAGAGAAGGCGACGAACATAATCATCACGTTCGGCCTGATGCTCATCGTGCTGTTCTGGGCCTTCGGGACAATAGGCGGAGGCATCGACCTTAACCTGGGCATAGACCCCGGGCTGAACATATTCGGCATAGTCCTGCTTCTGCTTGGTATAGTAGTTGTCATAGTCAGGCTGACGGTATGGAAGAGCACTATAGCAACTCTGCTGGCGTCCGGCCTGATAATAGGCGGGATAATCGCGCTCTCACCATGGGAATGGTCATTCCTTACGACAATATTCATAGCCGCCTGGATAGTGGCCGCATTGGGCGGCGCGTCAGGCATAGCGAGCGGAAGCTCATCATCAAAGGCCGGCACAGGGATGGTGCTGTTCATAGTGGTGTTCTTCCTGTTCGCAGGCGGAGTGGGCACACAGCAGGTGGGCTCAGCATTCTTCGGCCAGTGGTGGCCCCAGGTGTACACGATGGGAGACCAGTTGTTCGGCCCGATAGGCGACATGATATCCCAGCTTACAGGAGGAGCGAGTTCAGCGTTCGAGATGATATCCAATCCGACAGCGTTCGCACAGAGGATGCTTAACGGGACGTACCAGAGGGACCCGTCGACAGGGCTTGCCGGGGCGTACGGGGTTGAGATAGAAGAGCTGCGTATGACGCCTATCTATATCGGCCAGGGGTACCAGGTGATACTCAAGCTCAACAACAAGGGCTCTTATGACGCAAGCGACATAAGCATCAAGCTTTCCCCGGGCGAGAAGTCATCGAAAGGCATGACAATAACCGAGATGGGCTTCACGACCGATGAGGCAGACGAGCCTGTGAGGGACATGCCCAAGTCGTACATAGAGCAGGTGATATTCCCGAAGACCGGGAGCGCAATAATAGGGTGCAAGGCATACAACAGTTTTGAGCTGTATGAGAAGTCGCTCATATACAAGGCAGAGCTCACTTACGATTACTCAATTGACTCTTCGCTTGACGTGGAGTTCATCAGCAAGGAAGAGTGGGACAGGCTTGCCATGGAAGGCAAGGCGATAACACAGGCAAAGAAGGCCGCAACGCTGAAGAACTCGCCCGCACAGCTGAACATAGACAGCCTGGAGCAGCCAATAAGGCAGGGGACCCCGCACTTCATAGGCATAAGCCTGTCATCCAGCCAGAAGAAGGGCACTGTAAAGGCACTGAAGATGGTGATGGAGGTGCCGAGCGAATTCATGACGGGCGGCAAGCCGGAGAAGGGAATGTGCACGCCGCAGGGAAACGGAGCAGTGCCCTGGGCTAACACCACAGCCAAGCCCGGGACGACAATACTCACATGGGAAAAACCGCCGGCAGGAAACACTGTCTACTGCAGGTTTGACCAGTACCCTGCCTCAGGCATCATGAGTGAACCGACCAAGACTGCCATAATAATGGCGAGCGCAGACTTCGAGTTCACGACCTACAAGGAAACCATGCTGAAGGCTAACATAGTTGGATGCTGCAGGGAGAAAGACTGCCCTGAGGGAAGAACATGCAAAGGGTCAGATGACCTCAACCCCGGGACATGCAGCACTGAAACAGAAAGCGCCTGATTCTATCTTTTTGCTATTGAGCCTGCAGTGACCCTGACAACAGCCCTTCCTTCCTCAGCCGCGTCCATCCTGAGGCGCTGCCCTGTCTCTCCCGCAAGGTCGCTGGATATGATGAACTTCTTGCCTTCGTCAGGGGCGTCCCCGCCCTTCACGTCGACATAGAACCTTCTTTCAGTTCCGCTGGAGCCGTCGTCAGGAACGTCCCTTATCTTGAGCCTTCTGGCGTTTCCTGCCGGGTTCGGGCCCATGTCACTTTCAACCTCGAAGATGTTGTCGTAGACGTTATGCAGCATCCTCTTGTCCTTGTCCAGGTGCTCCCACTTGCCGGGGTTCCAGAGATATTTCCCGATAGGCCAAAAAACATC
>DAOVIL010000141.1 GCA_030673725.1 Candidatus Aenigmatarchaeota archaeon
AAAGTCGCCGCTGTAAAGAAGTAAAGCTTCCGGAGTGAGAGCTCAAAACGGACTTTTTCTTTTGTTTTCATCCTTCAGACAGGGGTACGTCCAGCCTTTCCCAAGAAAAGCCTTAAATTGTTTACTTCCAATACAATCTATAGGATGGCTTTCTGGAAGCTGGCTTCCGTGGCCGTTATAACCTTCCTGGTGGGATGGTTCGCGTGCCAGGCAAGCCTTGGAGGAGGGGACAGCTACAGTGTTACAGGTGCAGCCACAGCTGCCGGCATGCGCGGCATGTCTCCGGACATCCCCTCGCCTTCAGACCACCTGGATGAGGGGCAGATATCTGTATTCGACAATAAGGTGGTCATAAGGATAGAGAACGTCTCCTGGGCCACATTCACTGACACCAACTCGATGGACCCTGTGCTGGACGAGGGCGCAAACACCCTGGAGATTGAACCCCAAAGCCAGGAGAGCGTAAAGCCCGGGGATATCATCTCGTACAGGCATGGCAATGACGTCTTAATTCACAGGGTGGTCGGAACAGGCGAAGATGACCTGGGTTGGTACTGCCTGGTGAAGGGAGACAACGCAAAAGACTCCCCTGCCACTGTCAGGTTCCAAGAAATAAACGGCATCGTGATAGGGATCCTTTACTGAACCTTTTGTGCCTTCGGCTCTGCTTCACATAAAACGTTCACGAAAGCAAGCTAGCTTTCCATATTGCCGCAGTCAGAGCAGATCCACTTCCCGTCCACATTCCTCAGGCGGGAGGAATATCCTTCGCAGTCCTCGCACAGCCCTGATATCCTCTCGTCGAACTGGGGTGGCCTCATGATGGTCGCCTTCATCTTCTCTGAGAGGACGTTCATCATCTCAGGCGTGGCAGCCAGTATGTCCTTGTAGGAGACTATCCCCACGAGCTTCCCGTCCTTGTCCACTATGGGCATCCTGTCCACATTGTTCTTGACCATCTTCCTGCTCACATCGACAATGGCATCATTTTCCTTTGCGGTGATGACATTCCTGGGTATCAGGTCCTTTACCTTTGTCCTGGAAGGGGTGAGCTTCTTGGCAACAGCCTCTATGATAGTGCTCCAGGTTGCCAGGCCGACAGGCTTGTGCCCGTTCCCGCAGTGGCCTTTCTTGCAGTCACAGAGGACGACAGAACCGAACTTGTTGTTCCACATGGTCCTGGATATATCCAGGACGCTGGCGGTCGCTCTTGCGGTCGCGACCTCCTTCTTCATCACTTCAGAAACCCTGACCATACGATTCAATTAAAAGTTGGATAGAGGCTTTAAATTGCTTCCGCATGGGCATATTATAGACATCCCATGCCAATATTAATCAATGGGATTGCGTTACATCGAAGAAGAGGGCAGGCGGAGGAAGTGGCTGGTATTGCTATTGCTCCTCCTGCTCTTCGGCTGGCTGGGCTTCAGGTCCTACACTTACCTCTACCTGGAGGGCGGGCTGGAGTCATGGAACGAATATATGAACAACGCCACAAGGCCTGCTGCTGCAGGAGACATATGCCAGCCCAGTTACTCCGGCGTATGGGAGGTGGGCGGCAGGATAGCCCCGATAAGCGACCAGTCCTGGCCGCTCAAGCAGGAGATATGCATAGTGGGCTGCTTTGAGAGGTTCAATGTGACGTCCACCCTTCTGAAAGTAAACGTGACAGGAGAGACCAACTGCCACTGCGACATGAAGGACTGCAACCCACAGCCTCTGCCGGACTGGTACTAGAGCCAGCCTTCTCAGAAAAAAAGACGCCGAGACTGGGACTCGAACCCAGAAGTCCACAGGACACACGCTTTCCAGGCGTG
>DAOVIL010000064.1 GCA_030673725.1 Candidatus Aenigmatarchaeota archaeon
GACCAGGATAGCTTTGTGTTTCTGGGAAGCTCGTACTTGCCTAGGCGGTCAGCTGCCCTAATATTGGAGTTGTACGCCACCACCAGGTTATCAATCTCACAGAGCGTCAGGAGCATATCCTCAGGGAACAGGTCGGGCATCTCCATGGCTATGTCCCTCTCAATCGTCCTCATAGTTACCCTTTCCGGCCTTTTGGGCATCTGGTCGGGGAAAAGGTGGTGCGGGAAGTATGTGGATGATTCCTCAATCCTGCCCACAAGTTCGGGGTCGTTTGCCAGGAGCTCCAGAAGGACCAATGGTTTCATGTACGTGCCCAGGAACTTGGGGGACGTGCCTGTGTCAGGGTTGAATTTGCCTGCGAAATCCTCCCTTCTGACATTGTCCAGCCAGCCGTTCTGGGATAGCCATATGAATGCGCTGTCAAGTATCGGGTCCCTCACTGTCCTGATAACCTCCCCGAGGTCGAACTCGTCAAGGGCCTCCAGCCTGTCGTACATCTCGCCTGCGAGAAGCTCCCTTCTTGCCTCCCATAGGGGCTCCCTGTATGACAGTTCTGTCATTTCCAGGCCGGACTTTCTCATCTCCCTTGCAAAATTCTGGACGTTGTTGTGCTTGGGCTTGGCGCCTACCCTGGCTGTTACTGCCAGGTCATTTATTATTTCCTTATAGAGATTCCTGAGGCTGTCCATGTCCATTATTCCCATTATTTCCCTGAGCTTTCTTTCGTCCATAAAATCACATTAACTATCGATAAGTAACAATTAACATTATTTAAAGGTTTCGGTCATGCGTTCTCGGGGTTCAGGGGGAAGCCAGGACATCAACAGTGCCTTTCCTGAACTTGAAATCTGCAATCGCTGAGCTTACGGTGAAAATCCCGGCACCAAGCGGCGGTTCGGGTAACTTGTCCCCTTCTTTGATATAATAAGTCCTGCAGACATACGGCTGTCTGGCATCTATCATCACTGCCAGATGCGTGATTCCATCTACAAACGGGTCCCAATAGTCGTAAATCACATGCTCAGGATTCCCTGCGTCTTCAGGCATGATGAATAATAGGTGATAAAATTCTTAAGTGCCCTGCCGGTAATCCTGGACTGCTTTTAAGCCAGCCAATTAAATAATATCCAATGCGCCTGAAGAACATCATCGGCCTGGTCATAGCCGCTCTTATCATAGTGGGTTCCATCGTGTTCAGCCTCTGGGGCGACTGGCTGTGGTTCGGAAGCACAGGGTACCAGAACGTGTTCACTACAGTCCTGTTCAGCGGACTGGGGATTGGGGCCCTTTTTGGGTCAGGGTTCCTGGTTTTCGGGCTGGCTAATCTCTTCCTGGCGAAGAAGCTGAGCATAAAGGGCAAGAAGAAGCCTCCCAAGGACGTGGGAAAGGCGCTCATCCTGATAATCCTGTTCTTCTCCCTGATGGTGGGCCTGACGTTCTCGAGCTGGGAAGTGGTGCTGAAATACCTTAATCCTGCCCCGTTCGGGATAGCTGACCCTGTGTTCGGGCTGGACATAGGGTTCTATGCGTTCCAGCTGCCGTTCCTTGGGTACCTGCTGGCATTCCTGGGGACCATGATAGCATTGGCCACTATAATAACAGTGCTCTCGTATGCCGGATACCTGAAGCTGTTCGATATAAAGCCCCGGCAGAGGATAGAGCTTGAGATGGAGCCGGTCCAGATAAATGTGCCCAGCTTCACTGTGAACTTCGAGAAGTTCAAGGAAAAGGCGACCCACCACGTGTCCGGCCTGATAGGATTATTGTTCTTCGTGATCGGGGGGAGCATCTGGCTCTCCAGGTACAGCCTGCTGCTGTCAGGCGGCGGCGCTGTCTACGGGGCAGGCTACACTGACATGGCTGTCTCAATCCCATTCATAACAGTCCTGACCGTGATATCTGTGGCGATAGGCATACTGTTCCTGGTGAACATGAAGGTGCAGAGCTGGGGGATAATAACCAAGGGCATAGCGGCATTCATAATAATATCCATAATAGGCAGCGTGGCTGCAGGTGCTGTGCAGGGCCTGGTGGTGGGGCCTGACGAGTTCAACCTGGAGAAGCCCTACATAGATTATAACATACAGTCCACCCTGGCTGCATACGGCCTGGACAGGGTGAAAGAGAGCGAGTTCCCTGTCTCATACGACCTGAGCATGGAAGACATCCAGAAGAACAGCGCCACGATAGACAATATCAGGCTCTGGGACTGGAGGCCGCTCAGGAAGACGTACGACCAGCTCCAGCTGTTCAGGACATACTATGACTTCTATGACGTCGACATAGACAGGTACCAGATAGACGGGATGTACAAGCAGGTGCTGGTGTCTGCCAGGGAGCTGAACACAGGGGACCTGCCTTCAGGGGCCAGGACATGGGTGAACGAGCACCTGGTATACACGCACGGCCATGGCGTGGTCATGATACCGGTTGACAAGGTGTCTGGGGAAGGCCTGCCTGAATTCTATGTGAAGGACATCCCTGCAAAGGCAAGCTACCAGTCCCTGGAGATTGACAGGCCTGAGATATATTTCGGCGAGGAGACTGACACGTACGCGATAGTCAAGACCACCACAGAGGAACTGGATTACCCGAGCGGGGACCAGAACATCTACACCACCTACAAGGGAGACAACGGGGTGCCGCTGTCAGACCTGTTCACCAGGCTGGTGTATGCTGTCAAGTTCAGGTCAGTCGAGATGCTGTTCTCAGGTTCGATAAAGCCTGAAAGCAAGCTGCTGATGTACAGGGACATCAGGGACAGGGCCAGCACGATAGCGCCGTTCCTGAATTATGACCAGGACCCCTACATAATCATCTCTGACGGGAGGCTGTACTGGATGATAGACGCCTACACCACTACAGACATGTACCCCTACTCAGAGCACATATACTCTGACTGGGACAGCTTCAACTACATACGGAACTCTGTCAAGGTGGTGGTGGACGCCTACAGCGGGGAGGTCAATTACTACGTGATTGACCAGTCTGACCCGATGATACAGGTATACGGGAAGATATTCCCCGGGATGTTCAAGGATTTCCAGGACATGCCTGAAGGCCTGAAGGCCCACATAAGGTACCCGGATGACCTGTTCAACGTACAGATAGCGATGTACTCCTATTACCACATGAAGGAGGCCAGGGTGTTCTACAACAAGGAGGACGTCTGGGTAACGCCCAATGAGATATACAGGAAGTCAAAGGAGAGGATGATGCCATACTTCGTGATACTGAAGATACCAGGGGAGGACAGCCCTGAGTTCATATCGATGATGCCCTTTACCCCAAGGGGCAAGCAGAACCTGATAGGCTGGATGGCAGCCAAGTCAGACGACCCGGGTTACGGTGACCTGCTGGTCTACACCTTCTCCAAGCAGGAGCTGATATACGGCCCGATGCAGATAGAGGCCAGGATAGACCAGGACACCGGCATATCGCAGCTGATAACCCTCTGGGACCAGTCAGGCTCGTCTGTCATAAGGGGCAACACCCTGGTGATACCCATAGAGGACTCCATACTGTACATAGAGCCCCTCTACCTGGAGGCTGACGAAGCTGGCACCCTGCCCCAGCTGAAGAGGGTGATAGCAGCATACGGGGACAGGCTGACCATGCAGGAGAGCCTGGATGAGGCGCTTTCTGTCCTGTTCGGGGCTGCGCCTTCAGGGCCAGGCGTAACAATACCATCTGACATGACTTCTGAGGAGACCCTGGCAGAGATAACCAGGGTGTACAACCTGGCGCAGGACAGCCTGAAGGCTGGTGACCTGGGCAGTTATGCAGAATACATGGCACAGATAGGCGAACTTCTGGCCTAGGTCATCGGCTCGCTGAAGTGCACTCCTTCTGGCGTGATTATCAGCTCGCGTTTCGTGATGTCAGGTATCTCATATGCGTATGCACTCACCAGGCGTGTCACGTCCTGGGATTCAAGCTCGTCTGCCACCTTAGCTGCTCCTATCTCCCTGTAATAGGAGAGCAGGTTAGCCTTGCTGGGGTCTGCCATAAACTCGAAGAATGAACTGGAAGAGATAGTGTCTGTCATCACGTCCTCCCTTATGACGTTTGTTATCCTTGGGGGCCTTTTCTTCAGGCGCTTCACTGCCTGCCTGCTTATCTTTTTCCTCACGTTCTTCTTCATCAGGGCCTTCAGGGGGTTCCATTTACTTCCCACTACCCCATCCACCATCTGGGTGACGTCATGGCGGAGGAAAGATGTCATGTCATCATGATACTCTGTTATTCTTGGCCCTA
>DAOVIL010000022.1 GCA_030673725.1 Candidatus Aenigmatarchaeota archaeon
TACGAGATCGCCAAAACCAGGAGGAGCACAATAGGCGTGAAGGTCAAGATAATGAAGGAGTTCAGGGACATAAGCGGGGCTCCCATCATCTCCAAGAGGGCAAAGGCCATCAAGAAGGAGGCCATAGTGGAAGAGGTGGCCAGGGTAGACGAAAAGGCAGAGATGGAGGCCATGGAAGAGGCAGAGGAAAAGGCGAAGGAAAGGGCGGCAAAGAAGAGGCCCAGGAAAAAAGCGGCCCCCAAGAAGAAGGCCAAGCCCAGGAAGCCTAAGCTCCCAAAGGAAGCGGCTGAGGAGCCCAAGGAAGAGGCCCCCAAGAGGAAGGCCAAGCCAGAGGCAGCTAAACCGGAAGCAGAACAGGCCAAGTAAACCATATTTATTTAAATAAGACAATTATAGGATAGAGATGGCAATTCTAAGGGTCAAGGACATAAAGAAGCTCGGTGAGAAGGAGTTAAACGAGAAGCTTAACGAATTCAAGCTGGAGCTTGCGAAGGAAAGGGCCAACATTGCCATCGGGGCTACTGTCTCTTCTCCTGGAAGGATAAAGGAGATAAGAAGGGGCATAGCCCGGATAGAGACAGAGAAGACAGACAGGAAATCTGGCGCATCATCACCAGAGATGCGGCAAAAGCCTGTCAAATCAGTTTCTGAATCTAAAGGAGTGAATAAAAAATAATGAACGATATCTGCGCAAAGTGCGGATTACCAAAAGAGCTTTGCATTTGTGAGACCCTGGCAAAGGAAAAGGAAGTTATAAAGGTGCTAAACGTCAGGCGGCGCTACGGCAAGATGACGACAATCATACAGGGCCTCTCAAAGGACGTTGACGCAAAGAATATCCTGAAGGAGCTCAAGACCAAGCTGGCATGCGGCGGCACGCTGAAGGACAATGTGGTAGAGCTCCAGGGAGACCATAAGTCCAAGGTCAAGGCCATACTTGTGAAGCTCGGATTCCCGGAAGACCAGATAGAAGTGTGCTAGGATAGCCTCTGCCAGAAGGGAGTCTGGATATGCCTATTCTATAGAGGATAGTTTTTAGAGCGAAGGTGCGGATTGTCCCTTTCAATCAGGTTGAACCTTGTGAGCATCTCTGCCAGGAAGGTGCCCGAATCCGCCCCGCCTGTGGAATATATGTCCTTCCCTGCAGTCAGGAAATCAAAGATATACTGCACCCTGTCGCCGAACCTGGCCAAAGGGTCCTTCCTTGCTTCCGCTTCCATGCTTTATATATGGGCCGAAACTCTTTTATATGTTAACCACCCCCGAATAGTTAAAAATAGCACAAAAACAGCCATTTTTGGGCCCAAAACCGACACCAAGAGGCCCACAATAACCTTTAAATACCCCCAATACACCTATTCTATATGTCACTACAGATAAGTGACAAAAGGTGATAAATATGACAGGAAACATGCCAAAGACAAGGTATAAGGTGATATGCTTTGAGGAAGATGATGGGACATCATATCTCATCATAAGGGACAAGGACAGCGGTGAGTCTGTCATCTACATGAACGGCTGGGAGATGAAGGATGCCAAGGCCCTTGGCATGGTAGACCTTGTTGTGGGGGCTTTTGCCAAGATAACGGACATGGACGAGGAAGAAGTGGAAAGAAGCCCCAGTGTTGACCCCACATACTCTGATGCCCCCCTTATTGACATCGAGTCATGGATGGGCAATGTGCCCGAGGGCACAGGCAAGACAGTCATAATCAGGGACAGGAGCAGAGGAAAATATATTGTCCCGAGGACCAGGAGGCCCTTCTCCTATGATGTGGAAAGCGACAGCTATAATGCAGTCCTGGAGGATGCACTTAACAGGTTCGTGAGGGTTGTCGAAAGGAAGAGGCAAGAAAGGATAAGCGACGAGTTTGGTGACATTTACCCTTCTCTTAGAGCGGACGGGCCTTCCAGGCCAAAGCGCTGTGTTGTCAGGGGCCCTGAAGGGAATATCCCTGCAAGGGAAGCTGTCAGGCAGGGAAAGGCTGATGCCAGCCTCGATGATGCTCCCATAGCCAAGGCAAGGGGGTTCTACCAGCTGGGAACCAAGGAAAGCGTCCCAAGGTGGCAGAAGTTCTGGGCAGAGATGGAAGACATCGAGAAGAAGAAGGAAAACGGCCAGTAAGGCTGCATCTTTTTAGTGCAAAGACCAGAACATTAAACCATGGTATCACCAAAGGACCTGGTCAGGCACGAGCTGATAGGGTTAGAGGCAGAGATAGCCAGCTCCTCCAACCCTGCTTCTGTCGGCATGAAGGGGAAGGTGGTGGATGAGAGCAGGAACACGCTTTCCATAGAGACAGCGCCGGGCGTGACCAAGACCGCGATAAAGGACCAATGCACATTTCTTTTCACCCTCCCTTCTGGGAAGAAGGTCAAAGTGGAGGGAAAGCTTCTCGTATCCAGGCCCGAAGACAGGGTCAAGAAAAAACACAGGAAATGGTAAAGACATGCCAGCTGAACGCTTTTAAATATCAGAAACCCAATTACCTTTATTATCATATGATTAACCAGGTGTATACCCATGAAAAAGTCCATAGGCATTGATGTGAAGGCGCCCGAGAAGGCGTGCGAGGACCCAAACTGTCCTTGGCATGGAAAAATAGCAGTCAGGGGTAGGGTCTTCAAGGGCACTGTCAAGTCGTCAAAGGGGACGAAGACAGCGGTCGTCCAGTGGGCCTACCACAGATACCTCACAAAGTATGAGAGGTATGAGAGGCGGAAGTCAAAGACCATTGCCCACAACCCCCCGTGCATAAGGGCAAAGGACGGCGACAATGTCGTCATCGCCGAGTGCCGGCCCATCTCCAAGACAAAGGGTTTCATAATCGTCAGCAAGGAAGGGGGGGCCAGCAAGTGATTGGCCTGTTCTCTTATGAAAGCGCTCGCATCCAGAATCACAAGGGGACTGTCTGTTGGCAGCTATCTCACATGCGCCGACAATTCGGGTGCGAAGGAGCTCCAGATAATATCAGTAAGGGGATACAAGGGCAAGAGAAGGACAAAGCCCAGGGCAGGAGACGCTGGGATAGTGAAGTGCAGGGTCTCAAGGGGCAACGAGAAGGTCAGGCACGAGATGTTTCTTGCAATCATAATAAGGCAGAAGAAGGAATACAGGAGACCCAGCGGGATGAGGGTATCATTCGAGGACAATGCAGCGATACTGGTCGACGAGAAGTTCATGCCTAAGGGGACCAGCGTGAAGGGCCCGATGGCAAGGGAAGTCGTTCAAAGGTTCCAGCCTATAGGCAAGGTGGCAAGCCAGGTGGTTTAAATGAAGAATGAATGGTCAAGCAAATGGGTGAGCAGCAAGCAGCCAAGGAAGCAGAGGAAGTACAGGCATAATGCCCCCCTGCACATAAGGCGCAAGTTCCTCTCAGCCCACCTTTCCCCTGTGCTGAGGAAGAGGCACAGCAAGCGCTCCTTCCCTGTCAGGAAGGGGGACGAGGTACTGGTGATGACAGGCTCCATGAAAGGAAGGAAAGGGATAATAGAGAGGGTCAGTGTGAGGGAAAGCAAGGTGTACATAGAGAACATAAAGGCCAAGAAGGCAGACGGCTCAGAGGTATTAAGGCCTATACAGCCATCCAACCTGATGATAACTGTGCTCAAGGTTGAGGACAAGATGAGGGGCAGGGCACTGGAAAGGGCAGCCCCCAGGGAGGAGAAGAAATGAAAGCGCTGAAGAGATACTCGATGCCAAAGCATTGGAAGGTTCCCAGGAAGACGTATACCTGGGTAGTCTCATCCATACCAGGCCCCCATGGAAAGGAAGATTGCCTGCCGCTCCAGATGGTGGTAAGGGACGTCCTGAAGCTTGCTGACAACGCAAAAGAGGCCAAGAAGATAATATTCCAGGGAAAGATACTCATTGACAAGAAACCGAAGAAGGAACCAGGCCACCCGGTCGGCATAATGGATATCATAGAGATCCCTGAGGCAAAGAAGTTCTACAGGGTCCTGGCAAGCAGGAGTGGCATGGAACTCAAGAACATAAAGGCAGAGGCAGGGGAGCACAAGCTATGCAGGATAGAAGGCAAGAAGAACGTAAAGGGCGGAATGACGCAGCTCAACCTCCATGACGGCAGGAACCTGCTCATGAAGGGCGGGAAGGAATACGGCAGGGGCGACGCCCTGGTGATACATCTCCCTGACCAGAAGATAATCAAGCACATAAAGTTCGCCAAGGGAGCGGAGGCCCTCATCATAGCAGGAAGGAACAGGGGAAACAGGGGCAAGATAAAGGAGATAAAGGTCAGGAAGAACATGCTCGAGAAGAGCACCGTCACCCTCCAGGCAAAGGAGAGGGAGATACTGACACCGCTCAACTACGTGATGATAATAGACGGCCCGGCCCACAGGGAGGCTAAGAAATGAGCAACGCAAAAGCTAACCCCATGAGAGAAGTGCTGCTGGGGAAGGTCACGCTCAACATAGGCGCTGGAGAGTCAGGCCCCAAGCTCGAGAAGTCAAAGGCCATACTCGAGAAGATATCAGGCAAGAAAGCCATTTTCACCAAGACCCGCAAGAGGTCTACCTTTGGCGTGGCGAAGGGAAAGCCTATAGGGGCCAAGATAACCATAAGGGGGAAGGAAGCAGAGGAGCTCCTGAAGAAGCTGCTCCAGGCAAAGGACAGCAAGCTCAAGCCCTCCTATTTCGACAGCACAGGAAGCGTATCCTTCGGCATAGCTGAATACATTAATATCCCGGGCATCAAATATGACCCAGACATCGGCATCCTCGGGATGGATGTGTGCGTCACCTTCACCAGGAGGGGCTACAGGATAAAGAAGAGGAAGCTCAAGCCCAGGAAGGTGGGGAAGGCCCACAAGATAACCACAGAGGAGGCAATGGAATTCATGAAGGCCGAATTCGGAGTCGAACTCGTGGAAAAGGAGGATAGATATGTCCTTTGAGAACCTGAAGAAGCAGGTGGAAAACAAACCAGAGAGACTGGCCAGGTTCCTGAAGTTCTGCTCACCCATCAAGAGGAAGTTCGGAAAGAACTCCCGCAAGTGCAGGAGGTGCGGAAGGACAGGGGGGCTGATAAGAAGCTACGGGCTCATGTACTGCAGGCAGTGCTTCAGAGAGGAGGCAGAGAAGCTGGGCTTCAAGAAATACAGTTGAGGGAATTATGAACCATGATATGCTATCTGACGTGTTCAGCACGATAAAAAACACTGAAGCTGTAGGCAAAAAGGAATGCACAGTGAAGGCATCAAACCTCATAAAGGCTGTGCTGAAGATAATGCACCAGCACAAATACATAGGCGCCACTACACTGATAGAGGACGGAAAGAGCGGGATGATAAAGGTCCATCTCCTTGGGAAGATAAACGAGTGCAGGATAATCAGGCCAAGGTTCTCTTCAGGGAAGATGGAGTTCACAAAGTTCGAGAAGAGGTTCCTGCCGTCCTTTGACGTGGGTATAATAATAGTCAGCACTTCAAAAGGCGTGATGGACCATAACCAGGCAAAGAAGGAAGGCATAGGAGGGAAGCTTCTGGGCTTCGTGTATTAGTATGAAGGCAACGGAAAAGGACGTGAAGAGCGCAATAAAGGACAAGAAGCTCGTGATGGGCAAGAGGACAATCATGAGGGGCCTGAAAGGCGGGGCCATCACCTCTGTCATATGCGCATCAAACTGCCCGGAAGGGATGAAGAAGGACCTGGAGCATTACGCCTCTGTTTCAAGCATCACTGTAAAGGGCTTCGATGGGAACTCAGTCAAGCTGGGTGAAGTCTGCGGAAAGCCCTTCAATGTGCTCATAGTGGGCATCAGGAAGTAAATCAGCATCAGGAAGTCATATTTAAAAACAACTCTATAAGATAAAACCAAGAACTGGGATAAGATGTCAATAAAACTCGAGACCGATGCCATAAGAACGATAGCACTGTTCGAAAGCATGACGAAGGTCCATGCAAAGGACTGCCTGATAACGGACAACTGCATCTACTTCCTTGTGGAGCAGTCAAAGATAGGGCTGGCCATAGGCAAGGGCGGTATGGTCATAAAGAACGTCAAGAGGGCGTTGAACAAGAACGTCAAGATATTCGGATACGCTGACACCCCTGAGGAGATGATAAAGGGCATGATCCCAGAGCCCAGGAGCATAACCCTGAACGACGGCTCCATGGTGATCTCCATATCGCCCCAGGACAGGGTGAACGTGATAGGCAGGAACGGCGAGAACATAAAAGCCATCAGGGAGATAATGAAGAGGCACTTCTCCATAGAGAACCTCAGGCTGAGAATGTGAATTTATACCAATAAGGACAAAATAAGAGATTATGAAAATAAAGATATTGCGCAAAAAGGATCCGCATCTGGAGTTCGTGATAGAAGGTGTCACACCGGCATTCGTGAACGCACTCCGGAGGATAATGGTATCAGAGGTCCCGACCCTTGCAGTGGACTGGGCAGACGTAGAGGACAACAACTCCGTCATATTCGACGAGATGCTGGTCCACAGGCTGGGCATGCTCCCGCTTGTGTTCGACCCGAAGAAGCTCAACTTCACAGACGACTGCAAGTGCGACGGGAAGGGGTGCGTCCTCTGCCAGGCAGTCCTGGTGATGGACAAGGCAGGCCCCTGTATAGTGCATTCAGGCGACCTCAAGTCATCCAACAGGGAAGTCAGGCCAACAGACCCAAGGTTCATCCTGGTGGAGCTGCTGAAAGGGCAGCACGTGAAGCTGAGCGCTGTTGCCAGGCTGGGCAGAGGGAAGCAGCACGCCAAGTGGCAGGCTGCAAACGCCTCATACCAGTATTATCCGGAGCTGAAGGAAGCCAAGGCGAACTCCCTCCCGAAGTGCCCGAAGGGCTGCCTCAAGAAGGTTGGCTCCAAGGTTGCCCTGAAGGACCCGGCCAAGTGCGACCTGTGCGATTTCTGTGCTGAAGCCGGCGTCAAGGTAGTGGGCAACCCCAACAAGTTCATATTCAGGGTGGAGTCTGTATCAGGCCTCAATCCGGCCTACATAGTCTCCAAGGCGGTCGAGACACTCAGCGGGAAGGCAGACGAATTTAAGAAGAACCTCGGCAAACTATAAAGTGATACTATGAGCACAAAGCTCATCGCTGTTTGGGTAATAGGCGCCCTGCTGCTTTTCGGCGGCGTCTGGATAGTGGACAACCTGGAGATGACTCTGGGCGTTCCTGTGGCATCCTACGCAATGGGAATGGTAGTCTCAATCATACTCTTCCTCCTGGCAGGCCTGTGCTGGATATCAGTCTCTGTTGGCGCCAGGCGCAGGTTACTATAAAACCCGTTCTTTTGAAAGCGCTTTTAA
>DAOVIL010000078.1 GCA_030673725.1 Candidatus Aenigmatarchaeota archaeon
AAAGCGTAAGCTTTTATACGATTTCTCCAAATAAGATGTATGGCAGGAAACACGTTCCAGGACCTGGTGAAGCTGGCTGACGGCATAAAGGACGCCAAGCTCAGGAAGATGACAGTGGATTTATTGAAGAGCCCTGGGGAAGCCAGGAGCCCTGTGTTCAAGAAGTACAAGGCAGTGGACTTCAAGACAGTGCCTGCAGCAGTGTCATTCCACCACCTGGACAAGGGCGGGCTCCTCGAGCACACGCTCGCGACAGCCAGGATGTGCATAGCGGTTGCAGAGGCTCTTGAGAAGACTTACAAGGTCAAGCTTGACATGGATTCCCTGGTATCAGGCGCGCTCATACACGACATAGGCAAGCTGTACACCATGAAGAAGGGCAAGGCAGGATGGGAGAACACAGAGTCGCTGCTTGACCACACCATGCTCGGGACAGCAGAGCTCTACGCCAGGGGCTTCCCGGAGAAAGTAGTGCACATAGTAGCCAGCCACTTCGGTGAGGAAGGCCCAACTCCCCCTCAGACGATTGAAGCTCTTTTGTTCCACAAGATGGACAACCTGGACGCAAGACTGGGCACGCCGCAGCAGCCAGAACAGGCAGACCTGTTGAAGATGCTCGGGTTAGGCTGAGAAATCACTGGCCGGAATCAGGTTTTTCAGAGTCTTCCTTAATCAGTCTTGATGTTATTGATGAGCTTACCTGGAACATTATGTCTATGCCGTTTATCCCGTTGTTCTTGAGCGCTCCCATCGCCATGCCGATTGCTTTGCTGGTTTTCCTTATGCCAAGCCTTCCCTCGCCTATCGCCCTGTACACTTCCCTTCGGTGCACCTCAGGGAGGGCTTCCATTATCTCAGCCAGGTTGACCTGCTCTGTCTCCCTGACTCCCTTCTCGCCCTCCAGGGCGGTAACATCAAACGTCCTCTCGACATAGGCCATGATATCAGGGAGTTTCTTGGCATGCGTCTTCGCCTCTTCCCGGAGATATCCGGCGCAACCCTCCCTCTTCGGGTTCATGGAGTCATTGGCTGCTCCCACAAGCCTGTAGATGATGGTGCGGATGGTCGGGGGGAACGTTTCCCCATGCTCCTTCATGTATCCCCTCAGGCCTGACTCTTCAGCTATCCTGGAGCCTATCGAGGTGTACCTGAGCTGCTCGTCCCAGCTCAAACCGTCCAGGAACTCCATGCATGACCCTTTCTCTGCCATGTTAGATAGTTATAGGTTGCCTTTTTAGGGCTTTCGGTTACAGAATCAACCCCAGCCTGAAGCCTTTTATATCCCGCCTACAACTACTTGTTATGGGACTTTTCGGCCTGTTCAAGTCTGTGGGGAAGGTGAGGAACGTCAGGAAGCCGAAGGAACCTCCTGTGCCGTACGTGCCCTTCGTGGTGGAGGACCATGTGAAGGGAGATTATGAGACATTCTACAACGCTGCCAAGAAGTACAGCCTGATAATGCTCATCACAGGCAAGAGGGGCTCTGGGAAGACATCTTTGGGCATGAAGTTCCTGGAGGCCATGAACAAGGAGACCAGGAGGCACTGCTACGCCATAGGGTTCGACCACACCAAGCTGCCCAGGTGGATGAAGAAGGCAGATGATGCAGAGAAGGTCCCGAACAACTCCATAGTGCTTGTGGACGAGGGGGCAGTCGTGTTCTCCAACAGGGACGCCATGAAGTCCCCCAACAAGCTCCTTGGGAAGCTGATGGCCATAGCCAGGCACAAGAACCTTTCAATGATACTGATAGCCCAGAACTCGGCCATGATAGACCTGAACGTATTGAGGCTGGCTGACGTGGTGCTGCTGAAGGAGCCCAGCCTGCTGCAGGCCAAGTTCGAGAGGAAGGCCATAAAGGAGATGTACGAGAAGGTGAAGGACAAGTTCGAGGCAGTGGACGACAGGCACAAGTACGTCTACATCTGGTCTGACGAGTTCGAGGGCCTGGTAAGCTATGGCCTGCCTGAATTCTGGTCAGAGAAGATATCCAAGTCCTTCGCGAAGTGACGTCCCACAGAACCTTTAAATAGGTCCGATTCTATTGTAAATTGGTGAAAACATGCGGAGGTTAGTTCACACCCGATAGAGAAGCTTTGGATGTGGCTAGCCAAAAGATTGTTTCTCGCGAAGTCCTTGTTGACTCCAAGGGCAGGATATCCATACCTTCAGACCTGAGAAGGTCGCTCGGTTTCGGGGAAGGCGACGTCCTTTCAGTAATGATAGACCTAGAGAAAGGTCTATTGGTCATTGGCCAGAGTGGTGTAAACGGCAGCACGATAGGTTGTGGTCCTGTCAGCCCGGGTTCGATTCCCGGCTCTGGCCCTCAGAAACTTAAGGAGGAGTGTACAAAATAAAGGTGATACTATGGATGTTGTTGAGCTTACGCAGGAGCTGGTGAGGATAAACTCGGAGAACCCTCCGGGAAACGAGGAGGCCATAGCCAAGTTCGTCAAGGATTTCCTGGAGGACGCAGGCATACAGGCAGAGCTGATAAAGTCAGGCGAGAAGAGGTTCAATGTAGTGGCATCTGTCGGAAGTGGTGAAGGCGGCCTGATGCTGAACGGCCACCTGGACACTGTCCCCATAGGGGAAGGCTGGACAGAGAAGCCGCTTGGCGGTGAGGTGAAGGACGGCAAGCTCTACGGAAGGGGCTCCTTCGACATGAAGGGCGGGATAGCAGCAATGATGGTAGTGGCCAGGAAGCTCGCCAAGGAGAGCCTCAAGAGAAGGCTCCTCTTCACGTTTGTTGCTGACGAGGAGGCAGGAAGCGTATACGGCACTGAATACCTGGAAAAAAACAGGAAGGACCTCTTCGGGGGCATAAAGCTGGGCGTGATATGCGAGCCCACAGGGATAGACAAGATAAGGATAGCCCAGAAAGGCATATACCATGTGAGGGTCACCTTCACCGGAAAGGCAGCACATGGCTCCAGGCCTGACCTGGGGGACAACGCCATAATGAAGGCAGTGTCCTTCATCAATGAGGTGGAGAAGCTGAGAGGGAAGCTGCCAGACAAAAAGCATGACATCCTGGGTTCAGGGACCATAAGCATAGGGAAGATAGCCGGAGGCGTGAAGGTCAACGTGGTGCCTGATAAGTGCGTGGTGGACATAGACAGGAGGATAGTCCCTGACGAGACGTTCCAGTCGGCAGCCAGGCAGTTCCAGGACATGCTGGACAGGCTCGGGCTGGAGGCAAAAGTAGAGCCCCTGGCAGCGAGGGACCCTATGGTCATATCAGAGAGCTCCCCGATAGTGAAGGAGATAATGGCCATCCTGCCTAACGCCAAGCTGGTCGGCCTCTCAGGCTACACAGAGGCAGAGATGTACTACAAGGACCTGGGGATTGACTGCGTCTCCTGGGGGGCCGGGCTGACAGGGGACAAGAACCTGGCCCACATGGCCGACGAGTACGCGGAAGTGGAGGAGCTCAAGCGGACAGCAGAGCTCTACGAGAAGATCGCAAGGAGGCTGTGTTTATGAAGTTCCAGACGCCGAAGGGGACGAGGGATTTCCTTCCCTCTGAAATGATAAAGAGGCAGTTCATCTTCAACACCCTGAAGAAGGTGTTCGAGAGCTACGGGTACGACCCCCTCGAGACGCCTGCATTCGAGTACTGGGAGCTCCTGGCAGCGAAAGGCGGCGGCGGGGCTGCAGTAAAGGACGAGATATACTACTTCAAGGACAAGTCAGACAGGGAGCTGGGGTTACGCTTCGACCTGACAGCTCCCATGTGCAGGGTGCTTGCAGTGAACCCCAACCTCCCCAGGCCGTTCAAGAGGTACCAGATAGGAAGGGTCTGGAG
>DAOVIL010000029.1 GCA_030673725.1 Candidatus Aenigmatarchaeota archaeon
TCCCTGCCTTCTTCTTCTTGAGCTTGAATGTCCTTCCGAAAAGGAATAGCACCAGCAGGGACATAAGGAACAGGGCTGGGATATCAAAATACAGTACAGAGGGCTCCACCAGGAAGCCGGCAAATATGGCCCCTATCCCCAGGGAGAAGAGGATGTCTGTTATGTTGCTGCCTATCAGGTTGCCCACAGACATTCCGTACGCCTTCTTCCTGATGGCTGAGAGTGAGACCGAGAGCTCAGGCAGTCCTGTCCCCAGGCCCACTATGAATATGCCTATCAGGGTCCCGCTGATGGCAAGCTCGCCTGCCAGGAAGACCGCATTGTCCACTATCAGGGTGGCGGCAAACAGGACCACTATCATGCCTGCTATCAGGTCCACCACATCCCATGTCACCTGCATCTCTGTCCTCCTTCTCCGTATCTTCTCGTGTATCTTCTCGTCCTTGAAGAGGAAGATGAAGTAGGTTATGTAGATGGCAATCAGGAACCAGCCGTCCAGGACTGATATGAATCCGTCCATCCCTGCCAGGAAGAATATGCCTATGGAGGCCAGCAGCATGGCCCCCTCCCTCCTCCACTCCTTCTTGGTCATGCAGAGAACGCCGAAGAGGCCGACTATCCCCATTATGAGGGTTATCTGGTTCATGCAGGAGCCTATCTTGTTGCCTATCACTATCCCGCTCGTCTCTATGCCCACCAGCCTGTCCAGGCCCCCTGCAATGCTTACAGCTATCTCTGGTATGCTGGTGCCTATGGACATGACGGTCAGGCCTATGAACAGGCCGCTTATCTTCAGGTAGTTGGCTATCCCCATGGCTCCCTTTACCGCGAAGTCTGCCCCCAGCCACAGGCCTACCAGGCCTAGAATCAAAAGTGTGAGTTCTAATAACATTCCTACCCCTTTAATAATTGGGCCTGCTCACAAAAAAGCTCTTCTGCCCTCTACTTCAGGCCAAGCCCTTTTCTCTTCTTCTTTATGTGGCCTATCATCGCCTTCGCTGCAGCTTCCGGTGTGGTGGCGACCAGCACCTTCCCGCCTGTTATCTTCTCCAGGTCCTCTGTCAGGACCTTTGTCACCAGCTGGCTTCCTGTCACAGGCGGAATCGGGTTTATGTGCGTCGCAATGCCTAAGGTCAGCGCCCACACTCCTATGGAGACTGCCTTCTCCTGCTGGTACTCCGGCGCTGACGCTGCCACAGGCAGCTTGTGTATGGGCACATTCAGCTTGCTTGCCACAGCGTTCAGGACAGTCTCTATCCTGGAGTTGTCCACGCAGGAGCCCATGTGCAATACTGGCGGTATGGGCCCTGGAAGGCCGTTCGCCTTGCCTATTGCTGTCAGGACAGCCCTCAGGCCCTTTCCGGCCATCTTGGCGCCGTTCGGGTTCATGAGCCCGTTCTGCGCTGCTGTGTGCGCCATGCAGCCTGTCACGACCACCAGCACATTGTTCTTTATCAGCGTCTCTATCAGCTTCTCGCCGAACCTCTCTCCCCTTAGCTTCGGGTTCCTGCACCCCACCACAGCCGCTATGCCCAGGATGTTGCCGTTCACTATGTTGTCTATCAGCGGCTTCAATGGGTCCTTCTTGTCCACCTTGCTCAGGGCGGCCAGTATCATCTCAGCTGAGAAACCTGCCCAGGCCTCTGTCTTCTTGTTCGGTATGCATACGCTCTTTCTCTGCCTGTTCCTGAAGTTCCTGATGCCGGTCATTATTATCTCCTTCGCGGCCTTGTCGGCATTCTCTAACTTCAGGGGTATGTGTATGGCACCCGGTATCCTGGCATAGTCCATGGTCGTTATTATCTTGGTGTGGAAGCAGGATGCGACATCCTGGACAGACGGGTAGATGCACTGCACATCCACCACCATCGCCTCCACTGCGCCTGTGGCTATCACCATCTCAGACTGCATCTCATGCCCTGCAAGGGGTATGCCGTGCCTCATAAGTATCTCGTTGCCTGTGCAGCACACTCCCACCAGGTTCACGCCCTTCGCACCCACTTTCTTGGCCTGCGCCTTCAGCTTACCTGCCCATTCCACAACCTTCTCTGACATTATGGGCATGTGGCCGTGGACAGCTATGTTCACATAATCCGGCTTTATGACGCCCAGGTTCGACATGGACTGGGTAAGCTTGGGTGTGCCGAATATTATGTCCTGCATGTCTGTAGCCAGGTGCAGGCCAGCATACCCGTCGACCAGCCCCAGCCTGAGCGTCTCCATCAGCAGGTTGACAGGGTCAGCGTCCACTCCCATGGCAGTCTGGTGCAGGGCGTGCGACGTCTCCATGTCAGCGTTTATGGGCAGTATGCCCAGCTTCTTCCAGGTCTTTATCCTCTCAGGAAGGGCTGTTATCCTCAGCCAGTTCAGGTACTCGCCCTCGCTCTTCTGGAACATGCCTTCCTGCCTCCTGAAGTCCTCCAGGGCTTCCAGGGCGACAGCTTCAGCCACCTTCCTTATCGGGCCTGATGATTTCTTGCCCAGCTTCTTGGCGAACGCCCTCAGCTTGGCCTCGTCCTTTATCTTGTAGCCTTTCACCTTGCCCTTGGCGATGTCATGCAAAAGGAGCACAGCTTCCCTGGCATGGTCTGTGTGCTGGGCTGCGCCGGCTGCGGTGTGCCTGACCAGGTTCCTGGCGACGATTGTGTCAGCGCCTGCGCCGCATATCCCCTTCTCCTGCTTGCCTGGGATTATCCTGCACGGCCCCTGGTAACAGTTCTTGCAGCAGACGTCCCCCCTTGGGGCCATCCCGAACGTGCATTGCGGCTGCTGCTCCTCGAACCTGTCGAATACCAGTTTCGCCTTCTTCTTCCTCGCATTTCTGAGAACCCTCTTGTCAACCCAATTGTCTTTAGCCAAAGCCATACTTCCACCTACCTTATTTTAACATCCTGATTACCGAGATAACCTGAACAGGGCAGTTGTCTGCAGCCAGCTTGTTGCACCCGATTGCCCTCACGATCCTCTTCTTGGGGCTGGCCTTCCCGTCCTTCTCCATGTACCAATTAGTGTGGCACAGCGCCACGCAAAACCCGCAGCCTATGCACTTTTTCCTGTTCTGGACTATCCTGAATCTTGCCATCTGAAGGCCCCCTGCGCCTTGGTTGATATTTGAATCCCTGCCTTAAAAACTCTCTCCCAACCTGGGAAAAACAATATAATATACCCCTCTCAATAAAGGGTATGAAAGCTGTCATCCTTGCAGGTGGTTTTGCCAGGAGGCTCTGGCCACTCACGAAAGACAAGCCCAAGCCCCTATTGGAGGTTGGGGGAAAGCCCATAATCCAGCACATACTCGAGAAGCTGGAAGACCTCAGCGGCATAGACACCATCTACATCTCCACAAACGAGAAGTTCGAGGGGCAGTTCCGCTCCTTCCTGAAGGGCTTCAGGTCAGCCAAGCCCATAAAGCTAATAGTCGAGCCCTCCGGGGACGAGGGCGAGAAGCTGGGGGCGATAGGAGGCTGGAAGTACCTGGTGGAGAAGGAAGGGATAGATGATGAGCTCCTTATAATAGCAGGCGACAACATGTTCGAGTTCAGCCTGAGGGGCTTCCTGGACTTCTACAAGAAGCACAAGTCACCTGTGGTTGCGTTCTATGACATGGTCCAGAAGGAAAAGGTCAAGATGAAGTACGGCATAGCTGTCCTCAGCAGGAAGGGCAAGGTGCTGGAATTCCAGGAGAAGACCCCCAGGCCCAAGTCCACCCTGGTGGCCACATGCTGCTACATATTCCCGAAGGAGATAGTCAGGCTCATACCAGACTATCTGAAAGACAAGAACAACCCTGACGCGCCAGGCTATTTCCTGATATGGCTGCATACCAGGCAGACTGTATACGGGTATGTCTCAAAGAAGAAATGGTTCGACATCGGCTGCTTCGAGGAGCTGGAAGAAGCCAGGAAGTATTACGGCTAGACAAGCCACTCTGTGCCTTCTTTCCCTTCCTTTATCTTCTCCAGCACCTTCTCTATGTCCTTCCTGGTGATGTCCTTTCCCCCAAGGCCTGCTATGTAGCCTGAGACCTTGGGCCTCTTCTCCATGCTGTAGAGGGCAGCCTTCACCTCATCGTACAGGGCCCCGTTGGCTCCGAGGGAGATGTCCTTCTCTATGACGCCTATGGACTCCAGGCCCTCGCAGGCTTTTCTTATGTCCTCTGTCGGGAAAGGCCTGAATGACCTTATCCTTATTATACCCAACCCCATCTTCTCTGCCACCTCCCTTATGGTTCCTGTGACAGAGCCTATCGTGACGATTGCGTGCTTCTTGCCTTCCATGCCTACCTTCTCTATCAGCCCGTTGCCGTAGCTCCTTCCTGAAAGGCCTGCATACTCCTTGTTTATGCTTTTTATCGTCTCCAGCGCACCTTCCAGGGCATCCTGCTGCTGCTTCTTGAAGCTCATGTAGTCCTTTGGAAGGCCGACAGGCCCCATTGTGACAGGCTTGCTCGGGTTTAATGTGACCTCAGGCTTGTAGGGAGGGAGGAACTTGTCTACCTCTTCCTGGGTCAGGAACTTGACAGGCTCGTACGTGTGCGAGATGACGAAACCGTCCAGGCACACCATTATGGGTGTTCTGGTCTGTTCTGCTATCTTGAATGCCTGTATCTGCGTGTCGAACGCCTCCTGAGCGTTCTCAACGTACAGCTGTATCCAGCCTGCGTCCCTTGAGGCAAAGGAGTCCTGCTGGTCGTTCCAGATGTTCAGGGGGCCTGAGAGCGCCCTGTTGGCCACAGTCATCACTATCGGAAGCCTTGTGCCTGAGGCGACGAACAGCATCTCATGCATCAATGCCAATCCCTGGCTTGCCGTGGCTGTGTACGCCCTGACACCCGTTGCCTGCGCTCCTATGCACGCGGCCATGGCAGAGTGCTCCGATTCCACCCTGATCATCTCTGCATCCACTTTCCCGTCAGCTACCATCTTGGCCAAGCCTTCGACAATATGTGTCTGTGGAGTGATGGGATAGACCGCTATCACACCTGGCTTGCACATCCTGACAGCCTCTGCCACTGCCTCTGAACCTGAAACCACTTTCTTCATATCAATGCTTGTATACCGCCTTATCCTTGTAGTTCTTAATCATTTTCTCTGAGGGAAGGAATATCGGGCTCGGAAGCTCGTCCAGGCTGAACCACTTCCATTCCACTATCTCGTCTGGCTCCATCACCTTGGGCTCTCCCCTGAACTTCCTGGCTATCAGTCCCACTGTCACGAAGTGCGCGTCATGCACCCTCTCGTTCGTGACACAGAAAGCCTCCAGCTCCTTCACATCAATATCAGTCTCTTCCTTCACTTCCCTGGCTGCCCCTCCGGGTATGGTGTCATGGAAGTCCAGCTTCCCTCCTGGCAATGTCCACTGGCCTTCCCCATGGAGCAGGCTGTCTGCCTTCTCAGGGTCAGAGTGCCTCCTTCCTAACAGCACCTTTCCGTCCTTCATTACCATTATCCCTATCCCTGCCCTGACCAGCTTCGGCTTCTCGCTCATTCCGCAAGCGTCTCCCCAAGCCATTCCAGGTAATCCTCGCTGCCTTCCTCTATGGGCATGGCTATGATGCAGGGTGAATCGTATGAATGCATCTCCTTGACATTGCTTGTTATCTTCTTGACCAGGTCCATCCTGGTCTTGCAGAGCAGCGCCACTTCCTTCTGGCCCTCTATCTTGCCCTTCCACAGGTATTTGGAGTCTGTGGGGGTGATGTTCACGCACGCCACCAGCCTCTTCTGCAGCAGCATCTCCCTCAGCTTCTCAGCCTCTTCCATGTCTTTGGCTGTCATGTAGACCAGGGCGAATTTTCCGTTCATTTGCTTGTCTCCTTCTCGCTCTCTATCGCCTTGCTCGGGCACTGGCCCTTGCAGAGCAGGCATCCCTTGCAGTGCTCATAGTTCACAGCCGCTTTCTTCTTGCCGTCCTTCTCCACTATCCTTATGCAGTTCTCAGGGCAGTACCAGATGCATATGCTGCAACCTATGCACTTGTCTGTGACTATTGGCCTGAAGGTCCTCCAGGAGCCTGTCTTGTTCCTGATGGAGCTTCCTGCCTCCTTTATCACCCCTGCTTCTGATAATTCACTCATTCTTCACCTCTGTGTTCTCGAACGCCTTGCTCACGAGCTCCTTGTTCGGCTCCAGCAGCTTTGGGGGGAACACCTCTTCCAGCGCCTTCAATACTGACTCTAGCTTGACCAGGCTCGTCACCTTTGAGAACACTCCCAGCATGGCTGTGTTCACTATGTCCCTCTTCAGGAGGTCCAGAGCCAGGGAAGTCGCATCGAAATAATGGACCTCATTGTCCAGCTCGAATCCCTCGTTCTTGCTTGAGTTGATTATGACTACAGTTGAAGGCTTCATGCCTTCCACTATCTCAGAAAGGAACAGCAATGACGGATCCAGAACAATCACATAGTCAGGATTGTACACCTGCTCCCTTGTGTGTATCTTCTTGTCAGATATCCTGCAGAACGCCCTTACAGGAGCGCCCCTTCTTTCAGGCCCGAAGGCAGGGAACGCCTGGCTGAACTTGTCCTCAACGCCTGCTGCCTTCGCAAGAAGCGTCACAGCGGTGACAGCTCCCTGGCCCCCTCTTCCGTGTATCCTGACTTCAATCATACCTAAAGTTAGAGACGGCCTTTTAAATAGGTTGCCAGCTTCAGGTTCGACAAAGTGCTAAAACATCCTACCCGAAGCCTTAAACCCTTCAAACCCACTCATTTCATTTGCTTTTTTCCAGA
>DAOVIL010000023.1 GCA_030673725.1 Candidatus Aenigmatarchaeota archaeon
AGCAGACCCGGGATTCCGGCTTCTGGTCTATCACATTAAGGCCCGCCAGTTCAGCCAGCTTCTCTGAGAATTCCACTATCTCAGGGTGCCTTGGCATGTTCTCCTCTTTCAGCCTGTCCCTGCTGCTGCCCACACGCATGTAGGCCTTCACCTCGACGAACATGGGCTTTGCCTTCCTTATCAGGCTGGCATACCCCTCCAGGTCAGTCATATTCATGTCCTTTACAGCGGTTATTCTCAGGACTGTCCTGGTCCTGAGTGTGGGGAGGAGTTCCAGGGTCCTGGTGAAGCGCTCCCAGAAGTCCAGAAGTGATGGGTTATCCATCTTCCTGTACAGCTCCTTGTTGGGGGCATCCAGGGAGACGTAAAGCTGCGTCGGCAATGGGCTGAGCTTCTCGAGCGCCTCAGGGAACTGGCCGTTCGTGACCAGGAATGAGCATATACCCCTCTTCTTCAGCTCAGCCAGCAGTCCGCTGAGGTCGGGGAAGATTGTGGGCTCTCCTGACAGGGATATGGCAAAGGTCTTTGGGTCCTGGGCCTCCTTCAGCTTCTCCTTATTGACTTTCTCGTTGCCTGGATAGCCGTTCAGGAGATGCCTCTGCATCTCTATGCATCTGTCCACTATCTCCTTCGGGTCGTCCGCCTTGTCGAGCCTGACGCCTGTGAAGACCGAAAGATCTCGCCAACAAAATTCACAAGAATTGCAACAAATCAAGCAGGGCGTCATCTGGCAGCATCGGTGGCACGGTATGCCGTAGAACTGCTCCTTGTAGCACACGCCTTCGTCTACAAGAGACTTCCTGGTCCAGTGGCATATCTTGACTGCAGAGTGCTTGCCTACCATCCTGTACTGCTGCTTCTTGGCTGTCTCGCTTTCCGGCATCATAGTAAAGAGAACGCAATCAGGCTTTTATTACTTTTTTGCCGCACTCCTGGGGCACGACCTTCAGCTTGCCCTTGAATTTTGGGAACTTCCCCTTGAAGTAGCGGTCAAGGATGAGCGCTAGGGATGCGACCTCTGAATGGGGCTGTGTGGTGACAGAGAGGTTCCAGTCCATCTGCTTGTAGACGTCTATCGGGACCTTCTCGCCCCCTATCACCACAAGCAGGTCCTTGGCTTTCCTTACCTTTGCCATCGCCTTCTCGTAGGGGATTCCGTAGACTGTCAGGTGGACAGTCTTTCCTTTCCACTTATTGAGCACAGGCTGCCACTTCTTCTCGTGCTTTATCCTGAACCTGCCGCCCCAGTTCTTGGCGACCTTCCTGACAGAATCCTCCATCGCCTCGTCTTTCTCGCCTGTGTATATGAGCCCCTCAGCTCCCAAGGCCCTGGCTACAAGGGCGCAGTGAGTAGAGATGCGCTTGTCCCTTCTTATCCTGTGGCTTAGCCTAAGAATCCAGACAGACATGATATATCTTTCGTTTAGAGGCTCATATTCTTTTGGTACGGTAGGTTTTCTGCAGAAGCGGAAGCTCTCGTAAGAAAAGCTAGCTCAGCAAGTTGTATGAATAACAGCGACGGCCTTCTTCTTCTGGGCAACCAGGCCGTTGAATATCTGTATGGCCTTTGGGGAAATCTCCTGGAATATCTCGACCTTGGCCTGGTAAGCAAGCTCCTCTGCCTTGGGAAGGAGCTTCACGACGCCCTGCTGACCTGTCCCTATCACTATGGCCTGGGGCTTCCTCCTCAGGAGGAGTGCCATCTCCTCCAGCCCAACTTCGTGTGATTTGGTCCTGTAGTCAATCTTCCCGTCCCACCAGACAGTCATGTCAGAGTAATATATCTTACCGTCAATCGATATCTCCCCGAAGCTGGTTGATTCTATCTTGACCATAACTAGATTTTGTCCTGCTGGAATAAATACGGTTTATAAGAGGGCTCGTACCATAATAAAGTATGAAGGGAATGTCATTGACGATGCAAATCGTTATTGTGGTGATAATACTGCTGGTGGCTGCAATGGTCGTGCTGTCCGTTTTCGGGGTCCAGATGGAGGGCATATCCAAGACCGTAGGGGAATGGATAAGCGGAGTACCTAGTTCACCTGGGGCTGTGGATTGTCCCAGTAAGGCAACTAAGGATGCATGCTCGGTTCTTTACTGCAGGAAGTGCTGCACGGCTGGAACCACAACATTCGCGAAGTGCACAGGCGCAGCGTCCCCATGTCCATCACCCACAGTGAATTGCTGATTGGGTTCACATCAGGTGCAAATAAAAGCGTTCTCAGACAATATACTATATAGCCGAAGGCGTTTTTCCGTGCACGCTTTTGGTTAAAGGAACGGAGAGAAACAAGGAGCAGAAAAGAGTGCTATGGACGAAAAGGAACTGATGGGGATGATAACATCTGGGTACTCCTGGGAGCAGATACTCAACCAAGTAATAGCATGGGAGGGTATGGATCCCTGGGACCTGGACCTGAAGAAGCTCTCAGAGACCTTCATGAAGTACCTGTCCAGAATGGACGAGCTTGATTTCGCGATACCGGCCAAATACATCATAATAGCGGCTGTCCTGCTCAGGATGAAGTCAGACCACCTGCACTTCCTGGAGATACTGGATGGCCAGGAGACGCCTGAGATAGCGGACTTCGACCCCCTTGACATGGACCTGGAAGATAATGGGAACGGGCACAAGTTCGAGGTCAACCCGATAACATCGCCGCCTAAGAGGTTCGCCAGGAGAAGGGTGATGATTGATGACCTGGTGCTGGCCCTCAGAAGGGTGATGAAGACCCAGGAGAAGAGGGTCACAAGGCATAAAAGGCTGGCTGACAAAATAAAGATAAACCAGGAAGATGTAAACAAGAGGATAACAGGGCTGTACCAGAGGATTAGTGCCCTCCTGAAGGGCATGAAGGATGAGGAAGTGGAGTTCTCCAAGATCGTTCCCAAGTGGAACAGGGAGAACATAGTGAAGACCTTCAGCCCGTTAATGTACCTGGAAAACCAGAAGAAAGTGGAATGCAGGCAGGAAGAGATGTTCAAGGAGATATTCATCAAGAGGAAATGATTATGGAGAAGAAACAGCTTGTGGAAGCGGCGCTCTTCATGACGCCCAGGCCCCTTAAGGAGGAGGACCTGTCCAGGATAACCAGGATAGGCTCGCTAGGGACGATAAGGGAACTGCTGGCAGAGCTTGAGAAGGAATACGCAGAGAGGGGCATAAGGGTCATGAAGACAGGAGAAGGCTGGGAGATGCAGGTAGCGCCACAGCTGCTTCCAAGCGTCGCCAGGCTTGCCCCGTATTCCAACCTGTCAGAGGGCTGCAAGAGGACATTGGCGCTTGTTGTGTACAATGAGCCCATGCCCCAGGCTGACCTGATAAAGGTACAGGGCAACAAGGCGTATGCCTATGTGAAGAAGCTTGCCAAGATGGGGCTGATAAGGGCAGAAAAGGTCGGGAGGACCAAGAATCTGCACCTCACATCAGAATTCGAGGCTTATTTTGGGGAACAGAAGGATAATATCAAGCAGCAGCTGGAGGAGCAGTATGCCAAGAAGAAAGCAAGGGACGACAAAAGGGAAGCCAAAAGAAGGGCAAAAGAGCAAGCAGCGGACGGGACCCCAGTCACAGCCCCAGATGTTCTGGGCTGACCAGATAGCCAGGAGAGTTATTGCTGAGAAGGGAGACAAGGAGCTCTACACCTGTGCAGCAGGCATAACGCCGTCTGGCACCATACACATAGGCAACTTCAGGGAGATAATAACAGTCGAGCTCTTTGCCAGGGCCATGAGGAGCCTTGGCAAGAAAGTCAGGTTCATTTATTCCTGGGACGACTATGACAGGCTGAGGAAGGTGCCGGTCAATGTGCCTGAGGCCGAGAAGTTCCAGAAATACCTGCTCAGGCCCATAGTGCTCACCCCTGACCCCTGGAAGTGCCACAAGTCCTGGGCAGAGCACTTCGAGAAGGAGGTTGAGAGCGTGCTGCCTATTGTCGGCATAAAGCCGGAGTTCATCAGGCAGAACGAGATGTACAGGGGCTGCAAGTATGCGGAGCAGATAAAGCAGGCCCTGGCCAAAAGGGACGTGATAGTCAGGATCCTCAACAAGTACAGGAAGGAGCCGCTGGCAGAGAACTGGTGGCCCTTAAGAGTGTACTGCGAGAAGTGCGGGTATGAGTCCACCACAGTGATAGGGTGGGACGGAGAGTACACAGTGACATACTCCTGCGGGTGCGGGCACCAGGCATCCCTGGACTTCAGGAAGACCGGCAACGCCAAGCTGCCCTGGAGGGTGGACTGGCCCATGAGGTGGGATTACGAGAAGGTGGATTTCGAGCCTGCCGGAAAGGAGCACTCGACCCCTGGCGGTTCCAGGACAGTCGGCGTGGAGATACAAAAGGCTGTTTATGGCACAGAGCCGCCTGTCTACCAGATGTATGACTACATAATACTGGGGGTGGGCGGCAAGATGTCCAGCTCTGCAGGGATAGTCGTAACCATAAAGGACACTGTGGACATATACCTGCCGGAGATTGTGAGGTTCCTGTTCACGGGCACAAAGCCGATAAAGGAGTTCGCGATAATGTTCGATGAGGCTGTATTCAAGGTGTATGAGGACTTCTACACTGTGGAGAGGGCCTATTACGGGAAGGAGAAGGTAGAGGGCAAGAAGCTGGCGCAGATGAAGAGGATATACGAGCTGTCTGCTGTAGACAAGCCAGCCAAGGGCATGCCCATACAGCCAAACTTCAAGCACTGCGTGGAGCTCATAAACATATACGGCGACGCTGGAAAGGCGCTTGATGCTGTCAAGGCGAAAGAGAATATCTCAGGCAGCGGCCTGGAGAGGTACAGGGCGATACTCGAGAGGGCGAAGAACTGGGTTGAGAGACATGCCACAGACAGGTACAAGTTCAAGGTGCAGGACAAGGTGCCTGATTCTGTCAAACCCCGGCTGTCAGGCGCACAGAAGAAGGCGCTTGCAGCGCTCCTGAAAGACCTGGAGGATAAGAACTGGGAGGAAGAGGACCTGTTCAACAGGTTCTACAAGATAGCCGAAGACGCGGGCATCAGCGGCAAGGAGTTTTTCCAGGCTGTTTATTTAGCCCTTATATCGAAGACAGCAGGCCCAAGGCTTGCGCCTTTCATACTGGCGATAGGCCAGAGAAGGGTTGCGAAGATATTAAAGTCAATCTAGCTTATTTCTATTATTGACGGGACCATGGTGTAGTTTGGTTAGCATCGCGCCTCGGGGAGGCGTGGACCTGAGTTCAAATCTCAGTGGTCCCATCCTCTTTTATTTGGCTGGGACAAATATAATCATGGGAAAGCACAAGGGGCTGGAAGAGCTGAAGGACACGCCCCATCTGCTGAGGGAGATACTGAAGTTCCAGACGTCCAACAACATGCTTGCTGACAACAAGGCCAACTTCATTTTAGTGATATCAGGCCTGGTGATGACGTTCGCTGCAAGCATAATAGCCAACCCGGACTTCCTGACGTTCAGCCTGCCTTCCCAGATAGGCTTCATCGTTCTGACAGCAGGCATGGTCATCACGGTCCTTGTCGCAATCACTGTCGTGTGCCCGAGGGGGACGCAGAAATCCCCATTAGACGGGAAGGGCTCCAAGGACCTCTTCTATTACGGAAGGTTCAAGAAGATGTCAATGGACGAGTACGCGAGGGAGCTGGAGAGGGTCATCGACGACCCGATAAGGACAGTGAAGGCCTTTGCCGAAGCCTCTTACTCCCTGGGCAAGATAGTTGACCAGAAGTTCAGGTACATAAGGATATCCATGATAGTCCTCAGGTACTTCATAATAATCGGGCTCTTCCTCATCCTGGTCGGCTGGATATTCTAGCTATCTCTGCTTCCGGATTGTCCTTGTTCAGAACATGCGCCTCGGCCTCTCCGCCGCAGTGCTTGAGTATGAGCTTCTTCAGCTCATCCAGGATGGACTTCACGTCAGCTTCTGTCACAGGTGGCAGGCCTTCTATAACCAGGGAGGCGCTGGTGGTGCCTTCTGTCATCTTGGTTTTGTCGCACTCCCTCCAGTTCCAGCGCCTGCATAATACTTCCTTGTCGTCCATGTAGACCACTTCCCCCTCCCTGGGGCTCTTGGTCTCGTCGCTGTTGAGTTCTGTGTAGGGCTCTGTGCCTTTGGCAACCGTGAGCTTTATGCCGCCCTCTACTTTCCCTATGTCATCGCCTCCCAGGGGGACCATGTGCTTGATTGAGATGTAGTTGTAGATGTCCACAAGTTTGCTGTAGTGCCTCAGCTCTATTCCGTCCAGTATCATCCTGTACAGGTTCTCCACAGAACACTTGTACTTCTTGGGTTTTGCGCCGAAAGATGAGTATGCTGCCCGCCAGCTCGCTATCTTGGGGTTCTCTGAGAGCTTGTCCTTCTGGAATTTCTGCCTGATTTCCTCTTCCCTTTGCCTGATGAGCACTATCACCTCTGGCGATTCGCCCTTGTTATCTATCCCTTTGACTACCAGCAGGCCCAGGTTCAGGCCAGGGAATTTCTCCAATACTGCCTTGTCTATGATGAATTTCATATAATCAACCTCTTCACTGCGTCTAGGCTTGCCTTTACCTCTTCGTCAGAGGCAAGCGTCCTCTTGGTGTCGGTAAAGAAGACCTCCAGAGTGATATGCTCGCAAGCGGACTTGTTTATCATCCGACATATCTCCGGCAGTTGTTTTGCGATGATACCATCCCTTAATGGCAGATGATCAAACATCATGCCGCCCTCTGTCGCCACCAAATCGTTGATGTGAACTGTATGTATCCTGTCGCCGAACATCTGGAACCATTTCCCAATATCACTCTTTTCCGTGGTCCTTCCCATGTGCTCAAGGTTCAGATTGTTCCTTATGTGATGGCATATGTCAAAACAGAGCTTGAGACCCGGGTTCTTTTCCAGTATAAGGCTAATCTCGTTTATCGTGCCTATTCTCACCCTGGGATCGTTCTCTATCAGGGTCGGTATGCTATTCATGTCACCCATGGACGATATCTTGCCCGCGTTCTCTATGGCAGTGCGTATAATGTCATCATGGACCTCCTGGAACCTCTCGGTCCCCGGCCCGCCGTACATGTGGAAGACGAAGTAGAGGGGGTCAAGCTGCCTGGCAATCTCCATGCAACTTTCCACGTATTTCAGGCTTCCCTCATGTATCTCTGGCCTGGGGTCTGCCAGATACTGTACCCAGGAGCAATGTATGGCAAGCTTCAGGTCATATTTCTCCATCAACTCCTTTATCTTGGCTATCCTGACTGGGTCCATCAGCCTTGTCATAGGGTAGTCTATCGACAATTCTATGTAATCGA
>DAOVIL010000012.1 GCA_030673725.1 Candidatus Aenigmatarchaeota archaeon
ATGAGAATATTCGATTCAGACCTGCTGGAAGATAATATAGCGAAGTATAACAAACCCTGGAAGGACAATGACATGGGGCATATAGATGCCCGCTATAAGGCTGCCTGGGACAGAGAGAACCCAGGTGAGCCGTTGCCTGAGCTGCCTATAGTAAATCCTGCGTCCAGCCCATTGTCTGGATTAGAGCCTGAACTGGTTCAGCTTACAGCTTGAACTCATCGCCGAACTCTTCCTCGAAGGAGAGTTCCTTAGAGGGCTTCTTTTCCTCAGAAGGCGCTGCAGCTTCACTTGCCGGCGCTCCTGTTGGGGCTCCCTTTATGGCCTCCGCTATCTTGTCCAGGCTCTTCTCGTCCAGCCTCTTTGATGCCAGTATGCTCTCAAGCCCTGGCGGGGCCTCGTTCATGAACCTGGGTATCGCGTGGAAGTGCACGTGGGCGACGACCTGGCCTGCTGCCTGGCCGTTGGACTGGGCTATGCTGAGGCCCTGTGCCTGCACACCGTTCATTGCCATCTCGCCGACCTTCTTGACGCTTTCAAAAAGCCTGGTAGCTTCCTTCTCGTCCATCTCCATTATGGTCTCAAAGTGCTTCTTGGGGATGATGAGCGTGTGGCCCGGGTTCCTGGGGTTTATGTCCAGAAAAGCCAGCGTGACATCGTCCTCATACACCTTCTTGGCCGGAACCTCTCCCTTTATTATCTTGCAGAAAAGGCACTCTTGCTGTGATACCATCTTTTACCTCCTATTCTTCCTTACCTAATATTATGCTGACTATCCTCTTATAATCCGTCAGGTCTTTTAGGACGAAATCCGCCCCTTCAACCAGCAGCTCCCTCTCCTTGAAGGGGCCGGTGGCAACTGCTATGCACCTGGCTCCCCCCTTCACTGCTGTCGAGACATCCCTTGGGGTGTCCCCTATTATCCAGATATCCTGGGGCTCGAACTTCATGCCGAATGCCTTCTCGGCCTTCTCCAGCGCCACTTGGAACAGATCTTCCCTCACCTCTCCGTCCTCAGAAAAGACGCCGAACTTGAAGTAATCCTTCAGGCCGGCCTTCTCAAGCTTCATCCATCCCCTCTCCTCTGAATTACCTGTCAAGACGCCCATCTTTATCTCCTCTGCCTCCTTCATGGTCTCCAGAAGCTCCTTCACGCCTGGGAACACCATCACGTCAAGCTGCCTGAACTTCTCCCTGAGTATCCTGTATGCTTGGTGCAGCTTCTTCTTGATGGTTTCCTCATCGACCCCTGCCTCTGCTGCAACATCGTGTACTATTTCCCTCTCTGTCATGCCGTCCCTTCTCTTCAGGACTGGAGGGTCCTTCATGCCGAAGACCTCGGTGAACATCTCGGCCCAGAGCCCTTTCCTGTTCCCAACTGACCCGAGTATCGTGTCATCCAGGTCGAACAGTACAAGTTTTGCCATATATCTCCTATGGGACCAGGGAGATTTGAACTCCCGTCTGAAGCTGTTCTTAACCAGCTAAAACTTAACCAGTCACCCATTGAGCAACAAAATCTTTGACATATCTTGTTTAAGCTCCGATGCTAACCAAGCTACACCATGGTCCCTTATAGTAACATTTGAGCTGTGAAACTTAAAAGCCTCAGGTCACCCCTCTATTAAATATTGGCAGAGGCCACTATTATTATGGGCACAGAGCCGCTTCCGGAGAGGGGACAGAGGAGCTGCTTCCATGCCAGGGAAAGAGACGGTACTGTGTGGTGCGAAATACAGGACGCTGTCTGCGCTGTTTCTGAGAAATGCTCCAACTACAAGCCCACCCTCAGAAGGTGGATGAAGGAGTAAGCCTCGGGAGGGAATCGAACCCACAACCTGCAGTTTACGAAACTGCTGCTCTACCGTTGAGCCACCGAGGCGCTGTATAAAAGAATTGGTCAGGGCATTAAAAAGCTATTTTAGCCAGGGAACCAATCCTAAAGCATGAAGGAGGCCCTCTTCTACAGGAAGAGCGGGAAGACAGCCAAGTGCGAGCTGTGTCCCAGACTCTGCATCATAAAGCCCGGCCAGTGGGGGGTCTGCCGCACAAGGAAGAACATAAAGGGCAAGCTCTACTCCATGACATACGGGAAGGTGCTAACGAACACAGTGGAACCCATAGAGAAGAAACCCTTCTTCCACTTCGCCCCGGGCTCCATGTGCCTGTCTATCTCCACCACAGGCTGCAACCTGAGGTGCCTGTTCTGCCAGAACGACAGCATAGCCATGGCCCCTGAACCCCATGGCGAGGACGTGAAACCCCTTGATGTGATAGACTGGGCAGTCAAGTCAGGCGTCCCTGGCATTGCTTATACATACACAGAACCTTTGATAGCATTGGAATTCTACCTCGAGGTCATGAAGCTGGCCAAGAAGAAGGGCCTGTACAATGTCTGGGTCTCGAACGGATACACCAACCCGAAACCCATCAAGCGCATAGCCAAGTACCTTGACGCCATAAACGTCGACCTGAAGGGAGACATGAAGTTCTACCAGAAGATGTGCTCAGTGAAGGATGAGACGCCCATGCACAGGGCGCTGAAGGAGTACAAGAAGCACAAGGTCTGGATAGAGATAACCAACCTCATTATACCCGGCCACAACGACAAGCCCAGCCAGATCAAGCACCTGATAGAGTGGGTCAAGAAGAACCTGGGAGTCAGCACCCCAATCCACTTCAGCAGGTTCTGGCCTGCCTACAAGATGCAGAGGGTCAAGCCCACCCCGGTGAAGTCACTGGAGCTGGCCTACAAGGCAGCCAAGAAGATGGGCATGAAATACCCCTATGTGGGTAATGTGCTGGGCCATGACGGCGAGTCCACCTACTGCCCCAGGTGCGGCAGGATGGCGATAGAGCGGAAAGGCTTCTCCCTAATCGAATACACAGACAAGTGCACCTGCGGCGGCAACATAAAGATTGCAGGCAAGAGATGGTCAGGAGTGAAGGTGATCGGACAATGATAACAGAAGAGCACAAGAAGATGATAGAGGAGAACGCGATGGCGTTGGCGACAGTCGGAAAGGACGGCAAGCCGCATGTCATAGCAGTAGCCTTTGTGAAAGTGAAAGACGGGAAGATAGTGGTAACAGACAACTACATAGTTGACACAACCAAGAACATACAGGACAACAAGAACATTGCCCTGGCAGTCTGGAACAAGGAATGGCAGGACGACTGCAAGGGATTCGAGTTCTCAGGCACAGCAGAATACCATATGGGTGACGAATGGCACGACTTCGTAAAGTCTCTCCCAGAGAATGAAGGCGAAGCCTGCAAGGGCGCCATAGTCGTGACTGTGGAGAAAGTCAAGAAGTTGGCCTGAGCCTCCTGTATACTTCCTGTGTTTCCTGCATCCTGTAGCACTTGGGGAACACATTCCCATTGTATGTGCCCCCGAAGACGCTGCATACATTGCCGCTCTTTTCCCTCAGGCCCTCTAGTCTGCCCCACAGCTCAGGGAGACGGTGTTCCCTCACATTGCCCACTGTATCCTTGTAGGGCACGTCGCAGGAATTGCCCTTCATGTCTGCCCTGACGTTGCCCTGGTTGTCCACGAATATGCCCCATCTTATCGGGCAGTTCTTGTTCGGCTCGCCATCGTACTTGTAGCCCATCACATCCCTGAAGCGCATGTAAAGGACCTCGTCATCTTCCGGGCTGAGCGCGAGTTCGTCCATGTTCATGTTATCAATCACCCTTCCGTCAGCCACTATGCCGTCTATCATGGGGAATGCCATGAAACGCTGGCATGCTCCAAGGTAGACATCAAAGCTGTCAAAGGCCGGCTTTGCAAGCAGGTACATCAGGCTCAGGTCAGTCACTATCTCGTTCTTTGTCTCTTTCACGTCTCCTCCAAACCCTGCGTCAACAAGGTTCATGAGGCCTTCCCTGGCCCTCCTGAAAGAGCCCCTGACGCCGGAAAGCTCCTCGTACACTTCAGGCCTGTGGCTGGGCAGCTTCATCACGACATTAGCGCCGGCCTTCTTCAGCGCCCTTGCTATCTTTGGTGTGATGTTCCTGCCGTTGGTGCTGATAGTGACCTTCATGCCACTCTTTCTGATGTGCTCCAGCACCTCCGGGAAATTCGGGTCTATTATAGGCTCGCCCTTCCCGTTTATGGACACTATGTCGCACCCAAGCCCGGACCTTGCCTCATCAATAACCCGGATGGTCTCCCTTGCTGAAAGCTCGCCCTCGTCAGGCTCTCCTGCACCAGTGGCGCAGTATATGCATTTCAGGTCGCAGTTGCCTGAGCCCCATATGTTCAGTATGGGAAGCCTTTCATCCCTGTAGGCCTCGATATAGTTGGATGAGTGATCATTGGCCAGTACAATCCTTTTCATATGCTTTAGCATTCAATGATTACTTTAAATGGCTTTCGATAGCCCAAATCTTTAAAAATCTTCCCGCCAAACACTAATCATGGAGATGACCGACTACGGGAAGATAGCGCCTTATTATGACTTGGTGTACGAGGATGTGCATGACATAGCCATGTACAAGAGGCTTGCCAGGGAGTTCGGCGAGCCCATACTTGAGATAGCCTGCGGCACAGGAAGGGTCATGCTGGAGCTGGCTAAGCTCGGTTATGAGGTAGGAGGAGTGGACAATAACAATGACATGCTTGATATCCTTAGGAAGAAGCTGGAGAAGATGCCTGCTGACATGAAGCATCATATCAAGATAAAGCAGGCTGACATGAGGAACTTCAACATGGAGAGGAGGTACAGGCTTGCGATAATACCCTTCACATCCTTCTTCCACCTCTCTTCAACCAAGGACAGGGAGAGCTGCCTGAGGGCAGCCTTTGAGCATGTGATTAACGGCGGAAGAGTGGCTGTAGATGTGTTCAACCCGGATGAAAACAGGGAGCAAGGGATAGTGAGGCATGAGGCGACAAAAACTGATAAGAACGGAATGGTTATATCAAAGTTCTCCACAAGCAGGATGAACAAGACAGCAAAGGCGATAAACTGCTACCATTTCATTGACATAACCGACAAGACAGGGAACATGGACAGGGCCACCATAAACTTCAAGCTGCATTACCTCTTTTCAAAGGACCTGAAGAAGCTGCTGGAGGACACAGGCTTCAAGGACATCAAGTTCTACGGCAACTATGACCTTTCGCCATTTGACGAGAGGAAGAGCCCCAGGATAATAGCGATAGCCACGAAGGAATGATTTATAAGGGAGAGTGCCAATTGATTGTTATGACAGAAGACAAGCTGCAGGAAAAAGCCAACAAGAAGGTAATAAAGGAAGGCTGGATAAGGGTCACCATGATGGTGGAGGCCCTGGCCACGACCGAGGACGCCGCCAAGACAGCTCTAGAGAAGCACATAGGCGCGATGGACAGGGAAGAGGGCATCATCAAGTACAAGGCTGACTGGGGCGAGATAAAGAAGGTCGATAGGCCATTCAAGAACGTGGAGGTCGCATACTCCCTGATAGTTGAGGTCGATTTCGTAGCACACTCATTCGAGCGCCTTGTCTGGGCTGTCATGACGTTCTGCCCCTCAAGCATAGAGATACTGGAGCCAGAGAACCTGAAACTGGACATGGGAGACGCCCAGGGCATACTGAACTCCATCTCAGACATCATACACCGCTTCGCTGCAATGGGTGTAGGCGGCGTCGTGGTCAGGACTTAATTAAGCCGTCCGACCAACTATTTATCATGAAAGTCAAGAAGGAGCACCTGAAGCTCTATATGCTCGGAGCTGCCGCTGCCGTAGGGCTTGCCATAGTGCTCCAGAACCAGTTGGGCAACAGGGTCCAGCTCTCTCTCGGGACAGCCAAGAAAGACCCGCCAAGGGGCCTTGACAGGGTGAAGGTCCAGATAAAGGAAGTCAAGAATAAGCTGAAGGGCAAGGAGAAGAAGTTGAAGGAAGGCCATGCCATCTTCCTGAAGGACATCATAGGGGACATAGCGATGGCCAAAAGCCCGAAGAAGGACGTGGCAGAGCTGGAGAAGAAGAGGAAGCTGAAGGAAGCTGCAGTGGACTACATAGCAGAGGAGATGGAGGAGAAGCTGGAAGACATCGGGATGAAAAGGAAGGACCTGATGAAGATAGTGGACTCTGTCTCTGACGTGGCAGAGGCCATAATAGACGGAGAAAACCTGGTGGCAGTCATAAGGAAGTTCGATGACCTGAGCGACCAGCTCACCTTCCTTATGAAGAAGATACACCCCAAGCTGATCCAGGCGATAAAGAAGGACCAGAGGGCCTGAAGAAGTCGCCTACCCTTTTCTGCTGACAAGGAAATATTACACTGTAATATCGTTATGCTGCAGGCCCACACCGAAATCCGTTAATCTCCTCTGCTTGAACATCTTACTCTGGTCCACATACGTCTTAATAGGCAGCCTTAACTTGGCATTCATGTAATTAAGGGCCTCTTGAAGAGTGCTGAAAACGGCTGGTTTATTCTTGAATGCATGCCTTGCCGTTTCCCTTACCACAAATACTCCCATCGGGATGGTGTACCCTTCATATATCTCTCTAATGGAGAATACCCTCGCCTGCCTGCCTACCGATACCAGGTATTCAGTAGCCGCTATTCTGGCTGCGTAGTATCCCCCACCCTGTCTATCCGCATAGTGTTTTCTCCCCTTAAATGGCTCGTATTCCTCAACAACGGATATATCCTTCATGGATTTTGTCCAGAGTGTCCCAGGGGCCCACGCTTCAAAATTCTCATATTCCCAATTACCAGGCATAAGCAAAATAAGAAAATGATTATCGAGATACCGTGACTCGAAGACCATATAGTCATTCACTGAGGGGCTCATCCTTATCATGTCCATCAGCTGCTTGGCTATCATGTCGTCTGTTGCAGTGATGCTCCAGCGCGTGGGGACCATCTTCTGGTTCTTCTGGAGGCCGAGTATGCCTGAGGAGAGTATGGTGGATATCTTGTACACGTCCTGGTTCAATTCGTACAGCTTGAAGCCGGCCTCCACAGCCTTTATCTCGTCCCTGGCGATGTATTCCACTTTCCTGCTCACCTTCACGTTCTCTGTTATCCTGAACTTCTGCAGGGTCGCTGTAGGGCCCATGGGCTGGTGCACATCAGAGAAGGAGACATTGAACACAGGCTTCTTGAAGAATGACATCTCCACATCAGTCGGCCTGGAAGCCAGCGCAAGCTCCTGGTTCTCCTCTATGAAACGTGAGCGGGAAAAGACGCTCTCCTTCTGCTTGGTCCTTATCATGAGCGACCTCATCTCAACCAGCTTCTGGTAGTCCATCCCGAACCATTTCCCAGGTGAGTCTATGTCCTTCCTCATCTCGACAGCAGCAAGCGGACCCACACCCACGTTTGGGTAGCCTACCCTTCCCACGAACACGTTTGTGGACGGGCCGAAGAAGTCCATCCCGACCTTCTCCTTTATCTCCGGCGCTATCCTGAACCTGGGGAGCAGGGGGCATTTCTGCTGGCCGCAGAGGGCCCTGCTGCCCTTGCATAGAAGGCAGGGCTTGGCAGTGTTCATGGTTGATTCTTGGTCCCAGGCTTTAAGAGATATTGCTTAGCAGCGTTCCGCTATTCCGTTAAGCTTTAATTCAAGCCATCCAATATATGTGTATGAAATGCGCCAACTGCAGGGCGAACGTGGACGAAAGGTGGCAATTCTGCCCCAAATGCGGGAACAAGCTTAGGATAAGGAGGAGCCTTTTCGACCAGATATTCTCACATTTCGGAAGGGAACTTGAGCAGATGGACAAACAGATGAGGGGGATGGACAGGATGGAGAGGAGGTTCGAGGCCCTGGACCTGTCGCCTTTCTTCAGGCAGCCCTCAAAAGGAAGGGGATTCAAGATAAAGATCGTCAGGCACGGAGGGGAGGAGCCCAAAGTCTCTGTCCAGACATTCGGTGACGTCAACAAGGAAGATATAACGGATCAGCTCAAGAAACAGTTTGGGGGAATGCCTGGCAAGCCAATCAAGATAAGAATCACCCCTGTAGGGGTCGAGCCAGCAGCAGGACCTGTGCCTGCCAAGACGGCCAGAACAGCGCCAGAGAAAGAGCTGCCCACCCCCAAGACCACAAAGGAGCCCAAGACAGAGGTCAGGAGGGTGGACTCCAGGGTCATAGTGGAGATGGAGCTGCCTGGCGTCAGGTCACTGGATGACATCAGGATAAACGAGATGCAGGAGTCTGTAGAGGTGCGTGCAGCCGCCGGCGACAGGGGTTTCTTCAAGATACTCACAAAGCCAGGCCAGTTCAGGGTCTCAAAGAAGGGCTTCAAGGACGGAAAGCTGCACCTGGAGTTCTCCTAGGCGCTGGATTCTATCATTTCCCTGCAGATATCGAACAGCTTCAGGTTGGCGTCTTTTGGTGACATCCGGGCGCTGGCAATCTCCCTTACAAGGGAATTGACCCTGTCAAGCAACTGGGGGTTCCCCTCTATTGCATCCTTCCTGTAGCCCCTGACATCTCTCTTGTAATGGGATATCGCTGACTGGGAGAGCCCAAGGAGCTCACCAATCTCCTTCTGGGAGAAGCCGTTCTCCATCAGCTTTTTGGCCATAACCGCCCTAAGGGAGGGCAGTATGTCCAGTATCATGGTATCGAAGAAGTTCTTCATACCGCTTGATTGGATTGGAGGTTTAAAAATATTACACTGTAATATCACTGCTTCCTGAAATCGATAATCCTGAGGAAAACCTGGTGGGTCTTGGTCTCCACAACCACCGCTATTATCTCTCCCCTGCCGGTGAATATCTTATGGTCGGCAGACGGGATGCGGCCTGTCTCGTCCTTGAACATGTGCCACTTCCTGCCGTCCATTATCTCCTGCCTGTGTGAGAAGTACACCCTGCCGCTTATCCTCACCGCC
>DAOVIL010000001.1 GCA_030673725.1 Candidatus Aenigmatarchaeota archaeon
CGTCTGACTTTCCCGGGGACGAATGCTCGGTGTAAGGGAGATATGAAAATTCGGCTATCCTGAATCCGTTCCTTTCGAACAGCGCCGTCAATGTGCTTTTATGGAACAGGCTTATATGGCCGCTGTGGTGATTGTTCTTGAATATCCTGTTTATCAGGCTTTTCACGTTCGGGGTCGTCACGATAACTGTCCCATCCTTCTTCAGCACCCTCTTGCATTCCTTCACGAATTTTTCCGGAGCTTTCAGGTGCTCTATGAGCTCACCTGCCACTATGGCATCAAAATCCGCGTCCTTGATCTTATCCATCTTTTCGGCGCTTCCCCTGAGCAGCCGGTTGGTCTCTTTTTCCAGGGTTATGTCCAGGCCCCACACGTTCTTCTCAGAATACCGCTTCACTATGTCGCTGTGGAGCGTTCCGTCATGACACCCCACGTCTAATATCTTTCCTTTTGCGAACTTTCTGATTACGCCCATCCGTAAATCCATAAACAGATATGAGTTAGACGGTTTTATATATGTCCTGCAGAACCAGCTAACCGTATTCTCTCCAGCTGAACCTGCACTTGGTGCAGCGCAAGAAAAGGGTTGGGGCCTCATCCGCTGACCTGGTCTGCCTGAGCCACCAGATTGCCTCCTTGTGGCTGCACTTCGGGCAGACCGTCTTGGTCTTCGGGAGGACTTCCTCGTTTCTCTCTATAATAATGACCTCGTCTGAGGGCTTCTTCTTCACATCCTCTTCTATCTCAAGGGGCTTGTAGTGTTTTACCTTGTGGCCGCACTTCCTGCATATGAGTATGGTCTTCTTTTTTTCTTCCTTTGCCACCAGGACTGTGCCGCACTTCTTGCAAAACTCCATAGTAATCTACCTTTTTTTATCTTCTGAACTTATAACCTTTTCGGGGCCTCTTTTTCCACCCATACACGTAACCAGCGTATAATATTATCCCCCCCAAGGCTATCCATCCTATGTTAGGGAGGAATATTTCCATCACGCCTATCTTCACCCATCCCAGGTACGGGATTATTGCCACTTTCTTTCCGTGTATTTGTCCGATGCTTACCCTCTTCTCGAACGGCAGCTGGTTGGCGTTCGCGTCTCCCTTTGTCTGGAATGTGCCGTCGCCGTTTATCGCTATTATCCTGTGGACTATGGCCCTGTCGCTCCCCTCTGGTATGAATACTATTATGTCGCCCTCAGCCAGTTGCTCTGGGGGAACGCCCTGCAGCACCAGGAGGTCTCCCTTGTAGAAGGTGGGTATCATGGAGTTTGACTCGACTGCCACTACAGGCATGTCCGTGGTCAGGCCGAGGCCCATCGCCTGGTTTATGATGACAGCCAGGAATATGCCGGCAGCGATGTAGATTATGGTCGATGCATTCTCGGGTATCTTTTTCTTCATAATGAAAATGTGGCTATGCGTTAAAACGCTTCCTTTGGCGGTCCCCTGCTTCCCTGCCTGAACCCCCTGGATTTTCCCTGCTTCCTTGATATCTCCGCTTCGAACTTCTGCAGCACTCCCCTGACTGCCTTTGTTATGTCCCAGGCATGGTCTCCTGCAAAGAAGCTTCCTTTCTGTGTTATGAGCCTGCCTTTCACAGAGTACTTCACCCTCTTCCCTTCGTACTCATGCTGGTCGACGCTCAGCACCAGGTATTCTATGGGCACGAACTTGGCAAGCTTCTTCACTTCGTTCCTCAGCTGCTCGTCCACCACAGTCTTTATGAAGGTGTCCTCGTCCTGCATCCCGGAGACGGTCACGCGTATGCCGCTGACCTCCTTTGAAAGGAGCTTGAGTATCTGGACAGGGGTCACTATGCCCTGGAACTTCTTTGATTCTATCACTGCTGTGTCTGTCTTCTTGTCCAGCATGGACTTGACCAGCTGCGGCAGCGGCGTGTCCGGCGCGGCCCTGACCAGGCCAGGCTGCATGATGCTCCTGGATGAGGCAAGCACCTTCCCCAATTTCACCTTGTCGCCTCCCAGCTCACCGACCTTCCTTCTCTTCTTCTCCACGACTGTCCCGAGGAGGTCCAGGGTGTCTATTATTCCCTCTGCCCTGTCATCCTTGCCCACTATCGCCAATCTCTGCACTCCCATCTGCCTTATTATGGAACGGGCTACGTCCAGGCCGTCGTCTGTGCTTATGCAATAGGGGAATATCATCACATCAGCCGCTGTCTTTCCCTTCATAGAGTCCTTTGGCAGCAGGGCCATGAGGCCCAGCTTTGTGGCCATGTAGAACTTGCCGTCGCTGACAATCGGCACTGACTTGTAGCTGTTGATAAGAACTGCGTTCACTATTTCCCTTATGTCTGCGTCTGGGGAGAACGGGCCGACAGGGGTTATGGCTGCCTTCAGCTTGGATATCACAGTCTTGTCCGGGTTTGGTATGTTCCTCTTGACAAGATCCCTGGCTGTTATAGTGCCAATGTAATTGCTTCCCTCTGCTATCACTGCCTCGTCCTTCCTCTGCCTGTACATCTCTGAGGCTACCTTTGAGACTGTATCGTCTGGTCTGAACACAAGCGCCGGTTCGGCAGCATCAATCAGGTTCATGCTTTATATTATACCCCGCTTTGTTTTATCTTTTTCATTTCATTGACAATCTGGCCTGCGAGAATATTCCTGACTCTCTTGGATTCTATGGGCTTCACTTCTGATAGCACTTTCTTGTTTTTTCCGAATTCTGTGCTGAATTTTTTCCCATGTTCCTCTATCAGGTCCCGGGCCATTGTCTTTATAGCGGTTGATTTTACTCTTCCCATATGGGGCAGGTGGGAATCGAACCCACAACCCCACGATCTTCAGTCGTGTGCTTTTGAGTGGCTGCCAATATTTGAAAGCCATCTCCCATTGAGCTACTGCCCCGTTCTATCTTTTGGTTATTGTTATTTTTATACGCCCCGGGAAGGATTTGAACCTTCGACCCCACGGTTTCTGCCTGTTTGGATGAAACCTTTATGGTGACAGCCAAAGCTTTCGTTAACAGCCGTGTGCTCTAACCACTGAGCTACCGGGGCAGATATCTAATATTCGTTGCTGATTATTTAAATAGGGTCTAGAAGGTGTTTGGGTGAAACCCTTTTGAAAGGTTTCTCAGATGAGTTCCCATCGCATGGTGCCAATCCTGGTCCTGAGCCTTGAGACGTTGCCGAACATGTCTATCCTGTCTTCGGTGAATTCAATCCTTCCCAGGAAGTTGCTTATCTCCAGGGTGCCGTTGTTTGTGGTCATGTTCGGGACTATCTCGAACTTCATCCCTGTGAGGGAAAGCGATGTTATCCTGATGTCATCCAGCACTATGCTTTCCATCGGGAGGCTCACCTTTAGTGAGGAGCCTTCCTCTGACAGGGTCATGGTCTGGTTCACGAAGTCTGCTGCCATCTTGCCGGAGAACCCGGTTATCCTGGTCTCGCCTGATGATATGTCCACGCTGGATTCGGGCTTCAGCTCGAACTCATCAGGATACAGGATTATCTGTACCGTGCTTGACCTGGCGACCGGCTGCTCGAAGAACCCACCGAAAGGCGAGCCGCTGAACCAGCTGCTTATCTTCTCCATTATACCGGAGAGTATCCCGCCAAGGCCGCCGCCGCTTGTGCTGGTTTCCCCGCTTTGGGCAGGGCCGCCTAGAAAGACAGCCGATATGACTATGAGCGCCGCAAAAGATGCGCCGAGTATCCTCCAATCCAGCATGATATCACTACCTTTATATTGGGTAAATTTCAATATAAACTATGTTAGACCTGATGAATATCGCCAACGAGGGCTGGTTCTCATGGATATTGTATCTGGTATTCTTCATGGTATTCTTCCTGTTCTACCCGCGCATAATGACCTCTCAGATAATGTGGAAGATTGAGAGGTCTGCCAGGATGCTGGAGAGCATGTCAAAGGAATCCAAAAAGTTCATACTGAAGGAGCTGGGAGGGAAGCCATCCGCTTCCACAAGGGAGGCAGTGGACAGGTTCTTCGAGTTCTTCCTTATAGAGCCTATCAGCACAGACCCATACGGGATAATGAAGAAGATTGAGCACCTTGTTGTGGAGCAGAGGGACAGGTTCAGGTATTTCGTCAGGCATAACGCGCCCCACATGGATGCTGAGAAGCGGGCCAGCATGGAGATGGGTCTGGCAGGCGGCATAACAGTGCATATGATAGCCAAGATAGTCAGGCATTACGTGGAGCTTGTCAGGAAGACCAAGAGCATACAGATAGCCATGATACTGCAGATGCAGCTTCCCCTGATAGAGAGTATGGCCAAGGCCATGTACAAGGGGACGCGGGCAATGACAAGGGGCCACCCGATAGGGGACGGGATAGGGTCTATGATAGCAGCTGACCTGATGGAGAAGCCCAGGGAGATAGCTGACGAGATAATAATATCCAAGAGGAACATCAGCGGAAGGAAGGTTTTCATCATAAAGGCCAAGGGCCCGGGTGGGAGATTAGGAAGGCCTGGCAAGGCAGTAGATGCCCTGGTCAAGAAGCATAAGATAGTGAGGATAATATCTGTTGATGCCGCAGCCAAGCTTGAGGGGGAGAAGACAGGAAGCATAGCAGAGGGTGTCGGTGTTGCCATGGGGGGTCCCGGCGTGGAGCGCTCCTACATAGAGAACATCGCTGTCAAAAGGAACCTGCCCCTTGATTCGATAATAGTCAAGATGAGCCAGGAGCAGGCCATCATGCCCATGAGGAAGGACATAAAGGACGCCATACCGCACGCCAAGGAGAGCATAAAGAGGAGCCTGGCCAGGGTCAGGAAGGGCTCTTCTGTCATCATAGTGGGTGTCGGAAACACCAGCGGCATAGGCAACGACCCGAAGGCTGTGCATGAGGCCGCTGCCTGGGTTGACAAATACGATAGGGTCATGAGGCTCAAGAAGAAAAAGAAGAAGGACAAGCACGAGTAAACTAGTTAAAGCTGAAGCTCTATTATTTCTCTATGAGATTCATCGCAGACCTTCACATACACGGACGTTTCAGCCAGGCCACAAGCAAGGACATCAACATACTGAACCTGGAGAAGTGGGCCAAGGTGAAGGGTGTGGGGCTTCTGGGGACAGGCGATTTCACTCACCCCAAATGGATAGAGGAACTCAAGTCACACCTGAAAGAGGATGGCACAGGCATACTGAAGACGTCCACAGGGTTCCCTTTCATGCTGCAGACAGAGTTATCCAACATCTATTCACAGGACGGGAAAGGGAGAAGGGTGCACAACATAGTGCTCGCACCCGACTTCGATGCGGTTGATAAGATAACAGAATGGCTCCTCACTAAGGGAAGGGTGGACTATGACGGAAGGCCCATCTTCGGGATACCCTGCCCTGAGTTCGTGGAGTCATTAAAGGGCATAGACAAGAGGATAGAGGTCATACCTGCGCATGTCTGGACACCCTGGTTCTCTGTGTTCGGCTCCAAGTCGGGGTTTGACTCTGTGGAGGACTGCTACAAGGACCAGGCCAAGCACATCTTCGCGCTGGAGACCGGGCTATCATCAGACCCGCCAATGAACTGGAGGCTTTCGCAACTGGACAGGTACGCGCTTGTCAGCAACTCTGACTGCCATTCATTCTGGCCTTGGAGGCTGGGAAGGGAGGCAAACATGTTCGACCTGCCCCAGCTTACGTACGATGCTATAATAAAGGCGCTGAAGGACAGGGACCAGAAGAGGTTCCTTGGGACCATAGAGGTCGACCCCTCCTACGGGAAGTACCACTTTGACGGCCACAGGAACTGCGGGGTGTGCCAGGAGCCTGGCAAGAGCGCCAAGAGCAAAGGGATGTGCCCTGTATGCGGCAGGCCGCTCACGATAGGCGTGCTGAACAGGGTGGAGGAACTGGCTGACAGGCCGGAGGGCTATACGCCAAAGAATCCCATACCGTTTAATTCCCTCATACCGCTCTCTGACATAATATCCAACGTGATGAAGATAGCCAGCCCTGCCTCCAAGAAGGTGTGGGAAGTGTATTACAGGCTCTTGGAAAAGTTCGGCTCAGAGTTCTCAATCGTGCTGGACGCTCCCAGAAGCGGGATAGAGGAGCTCTCCAGCAAGAAGATAGCGGACGCTGTCATGATGGTGAGGGAAGGCCGCCTTAAGGTGCAGCCTGGTTATGACGGTGTATACGGTGTGCCGCTCTTAGACGGCAAGAGGCCTGCGGCACCTAAGCCTAAAGGGAAACAAGCTGAATTCAAAAAACAGAAAAGCCTCTCAGAGTTCTAGATGCCTGTCACAGTCAGCCTGGTGCTCTTCTCTATGAAGTAATAATAATCCTCTGCGTTCGCGGTTATCTGCACCTGCTTGGGGACTGTCGGGGCAGTATCCACTTTGACTGTGCAGGTTATGGTGTTGGACTGGCCCTTGAATAGCGTCATGGTTCTAGCTTTTGCCAATTCCTCTGGACAGTCTGTCGAGGAAAGGCCTCCAGACAGTTTGTTGATGTAGACCTTTATCCTGTTCCAGTTTTTGCTGTCCTTGGTCGTGGACACCACTCCGCCGCCGGTGTTCCTGATCGTTATCTCTAGTGGGAACTCCAGGCCGGCCTGGAAGACCCTTATCGGGCCCTTTGTGGCTATATCAACAGAGACCGGGCTTTTCGTCGTGCTGACAGTCTCGCTGGGAAGCGCGCCTCCCTGTTGCTCTATCCTCCTGGCCTCAGCTGATGAAAGAAGCGTTATGGACTTTATGGTGTTCGTGTTGTATTTGTATCTGACTCTTGCTATGGGATTGTATGACATGCTGAGGCCCTTTGCTAGGCCGGAGGGTGATTTGTAGTTGTATATGCATGACTTGGAGCCGCCACTCGTGCCCCTGGCCTCGTCAGGTGCCAGGAGGTTCCACTTGTCGCCGACCGTGGCCCCGACAGTTGGCTTGCATGTGCTTCCTTTGGCTTTGTCCTGCCAAGTCCAGCCTTCCATCCCGAAGATCTCGACTTCCACGTCTTTTGCGTCAACGCTGCCGGTGTTGCTTATCTTAAGTTGGAGCTGTGCGTTCTCGCCTTCAAATATCTGGCTGAAGTCTGTCTCTAGCGCCTCTATGGTGATGCCTGACCCTCCGCCTGCAGAAGAGAGCCCCGGGACTGTGCAGCCTGATACCAGCATGACCGCCAGAATTGGCAGTATAAGGGCATGCAGTCTCATGTATATAGATTGTGCAGGCAAACTTAAATAAATAAAAAATAGCGAAGTTTCCTAGAAGAAACCGCCCGATTCTCCTGTGCCTGTCACCTTCACGCTTGTCCTGGCATCTGTCTGGAACCTGTAGTTCAGGTCAATCTCTATGAGCCCTTCCTGCTGGTATGCAGGTGGGTTGGTCACCTCGAACTCGCAGGTTATCTCTGCGTCTTTTCCTTGCCAGAGGTCCAAGTTCACCAGAGAACTGCAGTCAGATGAACCAGCGTATCCTGTGTACCTGAAATTCGTTCCTGATGGGGGTGTTATTGCCATCTGAACCGGGTAATCTCCTGTGCCGAAATAGGTGCCGTAGCTGCCATCGCCTGTAACCGTTCCGCCCTGCTGCCATTGGGTGTTGGTTATTTTTATGTAGACCGGGAATATGTCATACTGCATGCCGAAATCATCGGATGTCTTCACATAGTTCCCTGTCCTTATCTCCACCGCAAGGGGGCCTGCTGAGTGGGCCGTGGCCTTACCGCTGAGGGTCTTGCCCTGCTGCTTTATCTTTCGCAGCTCGTCCACGTCTACAAGGGTTATCGGCTTCTGTGCCGATGTCGAGTAGTCGTAGCTGACCTTCACAATAGGCGTGTAGCTGAAATCGGTTCCCTTTGCCAGGTATGGTGCTTCTAGCCTCCAATCGACTGTCCTTACCTCGCCTGGCGTATCGGTTGCCTGGTCATAAGGCAGCATCATAGCAGCCACGTCCTGGTAATCCAGGAAGCCGCCAAATGTGCCCCATTCTGTTACGTCTATACCCGCCAGTTCGGCAACGACATTTTCTGCCCTTTTCTCGCCCTGGTTCTGGAGCCTCAGCTGCAGCCTGATAGCGTCTCCGGAGTAAACGTCCGTCAAATCAGGTTTCCAGTCTGTTATGGCGAGCCCTGCACCGAGTCCTCCTGTGGGGCCTGCCACGCATCCAGAAATCAGCATTACTGCAAAAACTGGTATAAGCCATAGGGCGGTTGATTTTGCTGGCATGCTTTATATTAAGGTCAGTATTAATTTATAAAACTTATACGAGGGGGTTCACCGTTACTCTCGCCTTACTCCTGAATTCGTACAAGTAGGATGCCTCTGCCTTCAGCTGGAAAGTGGTTTCCTTCGGCACCTGGGTCTTGTCTGTCGGTATCTTGAGGTTGCAGGGTAGGCTCCTCTTGTTCTTTATCAGCTTGACATCGGTCTTAGGTATGTAAGTCTTAGCCCCTGAAACCGCTGTAGCAGCAGTATATTCTATCAGTTCGCAGTTCTTGGCGTCAGGCGCTGTTTGATCGGGGATGATAAGCTTGAAAGACTTGTTGATTATCCTGGCACCAGGAGTCTTCGCCGCAGCAGGGGTCGGGTCTGCCAGGAAGCCGTATCCCATGTTCTGGAGGTCCAGTGAGACGCTGGTGTAGGACGTTCCCGTGGCCGCAGGGATGGGCTCCTGGTCGTTCACAGTGAAGAACACCTTCACTGGGCCCTGGCCCTTTGCGGTGTAATGACCCTTGGTCTTGAATGTGCCTGCCTCGAGCTGCCTCTTGTACTCGTTCTGCTCTATGAAGGAGATGGTGGTCAGGCCGTCTGTCGTGTACGGGTACTGCACATAGACCTTCAGGTCGCATGGGGTCGCCAGCTTGAGGTCGCTCGCGGATTTCAGGGTCCAGTCAACAACTACGGTCTCGCCTGCAAGGATTTTATTTATCTCGCATGTTGTTCCTGTGCCGGTAATCTCCCCACATCTCTGTTTTATATTGTCTTTTGGGAAGAGGCCCTCGCAGTGGTCGTACAGCCGAACCACTATGCCCTTGCCCTTCAGCTTGTCATCTGACTCTATGCTTTTCTGGGGGACTGCATCATCTCCTAGGTTCTCGATGTAGGCTATCACCCTCACATTCTCGCCCGCACGGACTGTGCTGGGAATCGCTGACATGTCCTTCACTATAAGGACATCGCTCTCATATGTGGGTCCGCTGCTGAAGAACGGGATGCTTATGCCTTCAGGCATGGTGCACCCAGAGGTAAGCACTATCAGAAATACAGGAAGGAGCAGTAACAGCCTCTTCATGATAATAATTAATCCCAGAAGATATATATTAATTGGATGCGCAGGAAAAAGGGCCAGATGATATTCGAGTTCATGGTTGCTGCAGTATTATTCTTCGGTATAGTGCTGTACATAATGAGCTACCTGAGCGCCAGCATGGCGTCTTTCAGCGATGACTTCCATGTCAATACGCTCCACAGCAAGGCCCTTGCTGTGTCAGAGCTGCTGGTGCACTCCAAAGGCACATGGGCGGGGGCCACCCCGGTTTCTGTCGGCCTTATGGAGGGCTACCCTGTGCTGAACAGCACCAAGATGAACTATTTCGGGAGGTACTGCCAGATCAGCGGCAACTACAGGAATATCCTGAGGGCGCTTAACCTGATAGATACCCCATTCTTCATGGGAGGGGCTGAAAGGCGGTTCAACGTGAGGATAGAGATAAACGAGACAGACGGCACATCCAGGATGCAGTGCGGCTCTTACGGCGGGGAAGAGATATTCGCCGAGGTTAGCAGGGTCGCGCTCTCAGACAACATCCCTCCCAGAGAATTGCTTGTCAGGGTAGTGGTCTGGTGAACTAGAACATTCTGCTTATTAGCTTGCCCAGGACGTCGCTGAGCGTCGGCTTTCCGACTTCCTTCAGGTTGTACCTTATCCTGACTATCGGCTTCCTGCTCCTGATGACGCGCCTGAGGTCTATTGGCGTGCCCGCTATCACAGCGTCTATCTTTGGGTTTGCGGCCCTTATGGTCTTCTCCAGGTCCTTTATCTGCTGGCCGCTGTACCCCATTGCCGGCAGTATGGTCTTGAGGTGAGGGTATTTCTTGTATACGTCCTTTATGGTGCCGACTGCAAACTGCTTTGCCGGCACTATCTTTGATTTCATCTTCCTGGCAGCGACTGTCCCCGCGCCTATCTTCATGCCGCCATGGGTCAGGGTGGGGCCGTCCTCCACCACAAGCACGCGCTTCCTTTCAACTAGCTCGGGCTTGGCAACAGTCACTTCCGAGTGCGCGTCTATTACCACAGCTGACGGGTTGTACTTCCCGATGCTGTCCTTAACCAGCTGTATGTTCTCTTTTCTGGCGCTGCCTTCCTTGTTTATTATGATGACGTCTGCCATGCGCAGGTTGGTCTCGCCCGGGTAGAAGTCCTTCTCATGGCCGGGCCTTAACGGGTCGACCAGGGTTATGTGCATGTCAGGCCTGAAGAACGGGGTGTCGTTGTTGCCTCCGTCCCATATTATCACGCCGTCACTCTTGCCTATAACCCTCTCTGCCTCCCGGAGTATCTTCTCGTAATCCACACCCGCGAAGAGCGTCACGCCCATCTCTATGAGCGGCTCGTACTCCTCCCTCTCCTCTATCGTGCACTTGTGTTTGTCCAAGTCGTCATAGGTCGTGTACTTCTGGCACGTCTGCCTGACCAAGTCTCCGTAAGGCATGGGGTGCCTCACCACGACTACCTTCTTCCCCCTTTCTTTCAATATGGATGCCACCTTCCTGGTGGTCTGTGATTTTCCGCAGCCTGTCCTGACAGCTGTCACAGCTATGATGGGCTTGGTGGATTTCAGCATTGTGTATTTTGCCCCTAGCATGACAAAGTCTGCTCCAAGGGAATTGACCAGAGCGGCCTTGTGCATGACTGTTGTGTGGTGGAGGTCTGAGTAGGACATGATGACCTCGTCCACATCATGCTTCTCTATAAGCTTGGGTAGCTGCTCCTCGGGAAATATGGGGATGCCCTTCGGGTAGAGCTTGCCAGCAAGCTTTGGGGGGTATTTTCTCCCGGAGATGTTTGGTATCTGCGCTGCTGTGAATGCGACCACATCGTATCTGGAATTATGTCTATAGACGGTGTTGAAGTTGTGGAAGTCCCTTCCCGCGGCCCCCACTATGATTATTTTTACTTTTTTCACCATAATTATCTTATGACCTTATGTATATTATTGACGATGTCAACCGCCATCAGGCTTTCCCCGAATTCTTTTGCAGCGATGTCTCCTGCCCTTCCGTTTATCCAGGCAGATGCGCATGCTGCGTCAAACGAACCTGTGCCGCGGGCAAGCAGACCGCCGAGTATGCCGACCAGGGTGTCCCCTGTGCCGCCCTTTGTCATGCAGGGATTGCCTGTCTTGTTGGTTGCCGCTTGACTCCCGTCTGATATCACGTCAACATGGCCCTTCAGCAGCACTGTCGCGTTGAGCTTCTTGGCAAGGGCCTTCACCTGCTCTGTCCTCTTCTTTATCTTCTCGCTGGGCCTGGTTCCAGAGAGGATGAAGAACTCGTGGGAGTGCGGGGTGAAGACGCAGCCACTCCGTAAGGTCACAGGTCTTTTGGAGAATGCGTGTATGGCGTCGGCGTCAACAACGCACGGGATTTTCAATGCCTTCAGGAACTTGGGCACAAAACCGAATACATGCGCGTTCTTTCCCATGCCGCCTCCCACCACGACCGCATCGGCTTTTTCAGAGAATTTGAGCAGCTCCTTCAGGTGCCAGGCATTCACATAGTCGCCTTTCAGGGGATAGGTTATCATGTCAGGCCCGAAGCCTGCTATTATGTCTGCTGCCCTTTTTGGCGCAGCCACCAGCACCAGGTCTGCGCCAACCTTAATCGCCCCCATCGCGGCGAGGGCAGGGGAGCCTGAATACAGTTTGCCTCCCCCGATGACAAGGAGGTGGCCGAAGTCCCCTTTATGGCACCAAGGCTGCCTCTTCTTGAACAGCCCCCTGACGAATTGCCTGCTTATCGTTTTCATCCTTCCACCACAGTTCCCTTGAACTTCTTTCCGTTAAGGGCTGAATCAAGGTTCTCTGTGTCAGTGCCTTTCATTATCATGACCCTGAGGCCGAGCGCCTGCGCTTCCTTTGACGCTATCGGGTCAAAGGGGAGGTTCGCGCCAGGCACCCACTTGTCGCCGATTATCTTCCTGAAGCCCTTCCAGTCTATCCGCTCTATGGGCTTGGCGTCCTTGTGGTACTTCGGGTCCTTGTCGCACACCCGCTCAATGTTGCTGAGGTTTATGACGGTCTTTGCCCCATATCCCTTTGCCAGCAGCACTGCATCGTAGTCTGTGCTGAAACCGGGCTTCCAGCCCGCTGCTATTATCACCTTTTCTTCGCAGATTATCGGCCTGGTGGGGTCCTTTATTATCCTGGGGTGCGCGATGTCCCTCAATACCGTCCTCATCAGGTGCGCATTCAGTCTTGTGGCGTGGATGCCTATCCAGTCCAGGTCCTCGTCGTTCAGGATGAACACCTCCCTGGCGCCTTTCTGGTATTTCCTTGTCGTGCTTCCGCCGCCGCAGATGATTGTGAACCTCTTGCCAGATTTGATGTGGTCTAATATGAGCTTTCTGAACTTCTTCAGGAACTCCGCATCAACATCGTCAGGCACTATGATGGAGCCGCCCAGGGACATTATTATCATCTCATCCATGCTTTCTCCTGTACTGCGTGTAATTGTAAAGCACTCCCATGGCATTGGCTGCCCTTGCAGGATAGGAGAAGCACGGGGCACCGCCTGCTTCCAGGGATTTCTTCAGGACCTCGGTGTACCTGCCGCCAGACGCCACTACAGCAATCGGCTTGCTGCTCCTCTTGCTTGCCTCTATTATGACCTCTGTCACCTCTGGCGTGAGTGCCGGGACCTGGAAGAGCACTATCACTATTATCATGTCGACCTTGGGGTCCTTTATCGCAGCATCGATTGCTTCAGCATAATGCCAGCTCTCTGCATTGCCTGTCAGGTCTATCGGGTTCTTTATGACGAAATAATGCGGCAGTTTTTTCTTGAGCCCTTCGACAGACTTCTTTTCAATCCTTGCCAGCTCAAGCCCGTTCTTTATTATGCCGTCAACCGCCATCACACCGAAGCCCCCGCCGTCTGTTATGACCTGCACCCTCTTTCCTTTGGGAAGCGGCTGGGTGCTGAGGAGCCTGGCGAAGTCGAACATCTCCTCCATGTCGTCTGCCTGTATTATTCCCGCTTGCCTGAATGCTGCTGAGAATATCTCAGCAGAGCCTGCAAGGCTTCCTGTATGGCTCTGCACAGCAGTGCTTCCTGCTGTGGTCGTGCCTCCCTTCTGCACCATTATAGGCTTCCTGTGGCTGAGCTTCCTGGCAATTTCAAAGAACTTCCTCCCGTCCTTCATGCCTTCGAAATATGCGCATATGACCTTTGTGTCCTTGTCCTTTGAGAGGTACTCTATCAGCTCGTCTGCGCCGATGTCTGTCTCGTTGCCGTATGAGACGAAACGGGAGATTTTGTATCCCTTCATCGCCATCCAGTCCAGCATCACTGTCCCTATTGCGCCAGACTGGCTTATGTACGCTATCTCTCCCTTTCCCGGCCTCTCCAGCTTGTACCTGGGATTGAAGATTGTGTCAACGCCTGAGTAAGGGTCATATATGCCTATGCAGTTCGTCCCCACCAGGCGTATCCTGTATTTCTTGGCGATGCTCTTCACCTCTTCCTCAAGCTTCACGTTCCCTATCTCCTTGAAGCCTGCAGAGATGATTATCGCTGCCTTTATCTTTTTCTTTCCGCACTGCCTCAGGGCAAGCGGCACGATTGGCGCAGGGACGACGATTATGACAAGGTCGACTGGTCCTGGTATGTCTTCCACGCTCTTGTAGCACTTCTGGCCGAACAGCTCCTTTGCCTTTGGGTTCACTGGGTAGGCCTTTCCCTTGAAGTCCCCCTCGAAGAAGTTCCTGAAGATGACGTGGCCTGGCTTTCCGGGGTTCCTTGATGCCCCCAGAACCGCGACTGATTTGGGGCTGAAAAAATTATCCAGGCTCATGCTGTTTATTATTTGTCTGTCCACAATATTAATTATGCTTAGGGGCATAATATCAGAACGCAGCACAGAACTGCCAAGCATCGTCATAGGAAAGCTCCTGAAGATGGCGGTGGAAGACAAGAGCGTAATTTCTCTGGGCCCTGGGGAGCCCGACTTCACCACACCGAAGGGAATCATAACCGCTGCGAGAAGGGCGCTTTCTGAAGGCTATACACACTACTCCCCGCCGCAGGGAAGGCTGGAGCTGAGGAAGGCGATAGCAGAAAAGCTGAAGAAAGACAATAAGATAGACGCAAGCCCGGATGACATAATAGTCACGACAGGTTCCACTGAAGGCATACTGCTTTCCCTCATGACCATGGTTGACCCGGGCGAAGGCGTGATGATAACAGACCCTGGCTTCCTGGCCTACAGGCCCACTGTCGAGATACTGAACGGCATGCCGCTTTCTGTCCGGCTGAGGGAGGAGCACGGGTGGCAGATTGATGTTGATGAGCTGGAGAGGAGCATAGCACCTGAGAAGACCAACGCGATAATAATCAACACCCCGACAAACCCGACAGGAACCGTTTACACCAGGAGCGCGCTGGAGGACCTGGCAGACTTCGCGATAGAGCATGACATCATGATAATATCTGACGAGGCATACGAGAAGCTGACATATGATGGCAGCAGGCACATATCCATCGGCTCACTGAACGGGATGGGGGACAGGGTCCTTACAATGCAGTCTGCCTCCAAGACGTATGCTATGGCTGGTTTCAGGATCGGCTGGATGCACGGGCCTGAAAAATTGGTGAAGGCCATGACAAAGCTTCATCTGTTCTCTACGCTTTCTGCGCCGACTGTCTCCCAGGTCGCTGTGACAGCTGCGCTTAAAGGTTCACAGAAAGCGACAGAGGAGATGAGGAAGGAGTATGACAGGAGAAGGAGGATGATGGTGAAGAGGCTTAACAGGATGGGGCTGCACTGCGTGGAGCCGAAGGGCGCGTTCTATGCGTTCCCGAAGATATCGCATCTCACCAAGAAGTCATCATTCAAGTTCGCTGAGTGGCTGCTGAGGGAAGGGAAAGTCGCTGTCGTTCCAGGGACAGAGTTCGGGAAGTATGGTGAAGGATACATCAGGCTGAGCTATGCGACAGCATACGACAAGATTGCTACAGCAATGGACAGGATGGGGAAGGCGCTGAAGAAGCTTTAGACATCAACCGCATTCAGTACGTCTTCCATTGACAGCCACATGTCCTCGTCGTAGTTTCCGTCTGCTATGTGGCTGAGGAGAATCATCTTCCATTTGTCCTGAGGCGGTTTCCAAGCGAGTATGCCGATTGCGCTCGCTTTCTTGCACCATTCCTGGAAATCCTTTATCTTATCTTTTGAAAGTCTGGGCATCTTGTTCCAAGCCTTGCTCTCAATCGCTAACACAAGGCCCTTCTTTATGGCGACTATATCCGCTGGGGTTAGGAACCCACCAGACGAGGCAGCGCGTATGCAGGAGAACCCTCTCTTGGTGAGGATGTGTAGGAGGTCCCTTTCGTGCCTTGCGCCCTTAGCGTAGGTCTTGATGGGCATGAATATTAATTGTACCCAAAGGATAAAAGGCAGAGCTTAGCAGCGTTCCGCTATTCCGCTACATGACCGAAACCTTTTTATTTGTTTTACAGAAGAGCTTTTATAACATTAAGTCAAATATCGAACATGGATAACATGACTGACGAACTTGCCGTCAGCCGGGTAGCGCTGGCCAAGGACATCGTCGGTGAAATCGTGCTCTCGGATTCTCCTGAAAAGGTCATCAAGAAGTGGAGAGAGATATTCAAGGTCTCACAGAAGCGGCTTGCCCAGGGCCTCGGGATAACATCGTCTGTCATAAGCGATTATGAATCAGGGAGAAGGAAATCCCCTGGGATAAGGGTGGTCAACAAATACGTCAACACCCTCCTGGACATAGACATTGAAGGGGGAGGGGGCATCATAAAGAGCTTCTCCAAGGACAGGGCACCGGGCAGCATGTCAGATGCTATCCTGGATATGAGGGAGCTTGAGTCCGGCGTCAGCGTGAACCGGTTCTGCAGGAGCATAAACGCCTCGCTTCTGACAGAGAACAACTCGAAGAAGCCCCTGTATGGCTACACCATAATAGACTCATTCAAGGCCATAACCGAGTTTTCCTTTAAAGAGCTTGTGAGGCTCTATGGGGCAACCACTCAGAGGGCGCTCGTGTTCACAAAGGTGGAGACAGGAAGGACTCCTATGGTTGCCATCAAACTGACCGGGCTGCAGCCTGCGCTTGTGGTCCTCCATGGCCTGGACACTGTGGACGAGGTGGCAAAGAGGATAGCAGAAGTTGAGGGCATACCCCTTGCTGTATGCAGGCTGGATAATGTTGACAGCATAGTTGAGGGCCTGAAAACCATCAAGTAATCACAGCTTGACCTGTTTTGATTCGCAGGAAACCCTGCCGTCTTTTATCTCGACAACGCCGTAGTATCCCTCATACACCGGGCCTGGGTAGAATATCGTGCTTGTCCCTATCTTGTCCTCGCCTGCGTTCTCGTGGATATGGGCAGAGAGGACGAGAACAGGCTTCTTGGCCTCTATGAAGTCCCTTATGGCCTGGGAACCGACATGGCCTGCCTTTATCTTGTCCAACTTGGTGTTCTTCGGGGGGTTGTGCACGACCAGGACGAACCTGCCTGACGCCTTCGGGGAGAGCTTGTCCAGCCATGCCGTTATCTCCTTCTCGCTTGGCTCTATTATGGTGTTGAACGGCGTTGCTGCGCCGCCAAAGCCCAGAAGAGTGGTGTTGCCCCGCTTCTCAGCGTTCCCGTGGAGGTTGATGCCATAGCTCCTGAAGAGGTCTATTATCTCATACGGGTCGTGGTTGCCTGGGACGCATAAGACCGGCTTGCCTATAGCGAGAAGCTGCTGTATGACAAGGTTCGCAACATCCATCTGGGTGAAGTCCTGGGGGACGTTGAACATGTCTGTGAAGTCGCCTGGGCATATCACGAGATCCACATCTTTCTTGGCAGCGTCAATGACCTTTGAGAGTGCCTTCCTTTCGCCATGGATGTCTGCCAACACAAGTATCTTCATACTATTAGATGGTCTGTCAAGGTTAAAAAACAGACCCGACACCTTGATTTCCTGTGGAGATTGTTCTTTTTTCTTTTTGTAAGAGCCTGTAAAGTATTACAGTGTAATATATTAGAAATACTTTTATTATATCGTGTTTCCATAAGAAACAAAGGTGTCTGGGCCCACATGAAATTGGGGATAGTGGGCCGTAGCACACCGATATTACAGTGTAATATATAGGAAGGCAGGAAACCGGCGCAAGAATTTAAACCCTGGTTTCATATAGAGATTATGGCTCAGCAAACCCTTGGTGACATCTTCAGCGGCTATGCCCAGCAGGCCGGTGCCATATTCTCCAACAGGAACATCCTGTCCCATGACCACATACCGGAGCAGGCTGTGCACAGGGACGAGCAGATGAAGCAGCTTGCCACGATACTTGCTCCAGCCATACAGGGCGGCAGGCCCTCGAACACCTTCCTCTATGGGAAGACAGGCACAGGAAAGACCCTTGTTGCCAGGCAGGTGACGAAGGAGCTTGCCAAGACCTCAGACAGGATAACAGTGCTCTACATGAACTGCAAGATGAGGAGGGTGGCTGACACAGAATACAGGCTGTTTGCAGAGCTCTCCAGGGAGCTCGGTAAGACCGTGCCTGCAACAGGCCTTCCCACAGATGCAGTCTACAGGATATTCTATGAGGCAGTCGACTCCAGGCCGCAGAACCTCATACTTGTGCTTGACGAGATAGACGCACTGGTCAAGAAGATCGGGGACGAGATACTCTACAACCTCACCAGGTCGAACACAGAGCTCAAACAGGCCAAGATATCAATCGTCGGCATATCCAACGATGTCTCCTTCATAGATGCGCTAGACCCCAGGGTGAAGTCCTCGCTCTCAGAGGAGGAGATAATATTCCC
>DAOVIL010000042.1 GCA_030673725.1 Candidatus Aenigmatarchaeota archaeon
CGTATGACATTATTCTGTCTTCTATTATGTCGACCTGGTGCATTATGTCCTGCATGTATGCCGGGTACCTCAGCTTTATCCTCTTGGCAGACGGCTTGGCCTCGTACCTGGCCTGCTCCAGTAGCCTTGCCATCTTCTCTGGAGTGAGGTTGAGGCCCAGTATCCTGTTGGCGTAATCGACATCAAGCTCTGTTTCCTTTGGGGACATGTCAGGCGTTATGAGCTTCTTGCCGCTGGGGAGCACGACCTCCACCCCCTCTATCATGCCTCCCCTGTCAGCCAGGGCTGCGACCATCGTGTTGAGGGCAGGCATCAGGAACTTGAGGGAGAAGCCCGAGCATTCCACGAAGAGGTCCCTGGTGAACCTGGTCACCTTTCCTGTGAAGTCGGAGTTTATTATCGGCGGCATGGAGAGCACCTCTTGTTTGGCATCAATGAATATCGGGTATTCCCTCTGCCCCTTCAGGAGGTGGGCGTACTCCTTTCCCTTCGGGTGCTTCTCAAGGATCTGCTTTGGCGTCATCTGCCTGTCCATCTCGAGCGGTATGAACCTTATCCCTGTCGGTGTAGTGGTGGTGTACCTGATGGGGGATGTTATCTTCTTCAGGTCGTACACGCCTATGGCCACTTCTTTCCTGTTCTTTCCGAATGACACTGATATCTTCTCCTGCAGCTGTATCATCTGCATGAGCGCGTCATCTGTCATCTCTATCCCCCTTATGACAGCGCACACTGTCAGGGGCCTGACCTTCTGGACCTTTGAGTCTATCCTGACCTGTATCTTGGGCCTTTCCACCTTGTAGATGGGAAGTCCTCCCTTCTTGTACCTGCCTGCCATCTCCCTGGCCACGCCTTCTGCTGACCAGTGGTCAGGCCTGTTGGTGTCCTTCATGTCCAGCTTGAGCATCCCTGCCACGTCTGCCTCCACCTCTCCCTTCGCGAAGAGTATGCCTTCTGACTTCATCTTTTCCAGGGATACCACCTCTCCCATAAGCTGGCAGAGGTCTGGGTGGGATACGTCTATCGTTGGCATTATATCACCTTTTGCCTCCTTAGCCACTGGAGGTCCCTGCTGAACAGCTGGCGTATGTCCTTTATCCCGAGCTTGAACATCGCCAGCCTGTCGATGCCTATCCCCCAGGCTATGACAGGCTCCTTCACTCCCAACGGCTGGGTAAGCTCAGGCCTGAACAGGCCTGCTCCAGCGAACTCTATCCACCCCATCTTGGGGTGCTTGGCCGAGAGCTGGACAGAATACTCTGTGAACGGATAGTAATCAGGGAGGAACCTCACTTCCTCTGCCTCTGCTATCTCTGTGGCGAACATCTTGAGGAGGCCCAGCAGGTGCCTGAACTGCAGTTCCTTTCCTATGACAAAGCCGTCGCACTGGTTGAACTCTACCCCATGGGTCGCGTCTATCACATCAGGCCGGAAGTTCCTTCCTATCGCGAAGTACTTGCCTGGGACCTCCACGCTGTTGGCGAGCTGCCTGGCTGAGCATGATGTCGTGTGGGCCCTGGGCATGAGCTTCATCGCCTTTTTGGGGTCCCACTTGTATCCCCAGCCGGTCGAGCCTGTCTTCCAGCCGTTCTCATGCGCTGCCCTCACGTTGTCTGCCACTGACTTCTTGGGGAGCGAACCCTCCTTCGGGGTTGTCAGCGAATATGTCTGCGCCCAGTCCCTGGACGGATGGTTCTGCGGCTGGTACAGGGCATCGAAGTTCCAGAACTCTGTCTCTATGTAGGGGCCGGTCATCTCCTTGAAGCCCAGTTCGATGAGCTTCCTCCTGACCTGGGTCAGGAACTGGTTATACGGCTGCCTCTTCCCGGGATGGATGACACGGGACATCGCCTCCACGTTATATGGTTTTATCTTTACGCTCCGCCAATCACCTGTCTTGATGAGCTCTGGCTTCAGTATTGTGATTTCCTTCCCCCTCAAAGCAGCGGCTTTCCTTTCAGTGGCGCTCACCACCTTTACCAGCTTCCTCTTGACAAGGATATCAACCATCTTCTGGGGCACGGTCTTCCCGAGCAGTATCATCTTGAGCGCCTTCTCTTCAGGCGGCTTCTCTGGTGGCCTGGTCCTGGACAGCAGGCCCTTCTCGAATTTGACCCATCCCCTCTTCTTGGCCCACTGGAGCGCTATGCCGAAGTTCTCTATCTTGTCCTGGGCTGTGGTGATGTGCATGGGCTTGTCCAGCATCCTGGCTAGCCTTACCTCTGGCAATCCTTCCCTAGCGTATTTCTCTCCCTCTTTCGTGAGCATGTAACCCATAACAGCCCCTATATGTTTAATTGGGATTATCTATATTAAATCCGAATGAGCCTCTTATAAAGTGGGACAGAGAAGAATAATTATGTCAGACAACTGGTCAGAGTACTGGAAGGGCATGAAGGACGTCAGGTTCAAGAAGGAGCCCTTCACCTTCAAGTTCTATGAGATGCTGCTCGGCAGCGATTTCAAGGGCAAGAGGGTGCTGGAGATAGGTTGCGGCACAGGCATAGACTCCATACTGATGGGTATGAAGGGGGCCAAGCTCACCTTCTTGGACAGGTCTCCAGAGGCGATGGCCCTGGTCAAGGACAACCTGGACAGGTTCGGGCTGAAGGCAGAATTCCTCCAGGAGGACTTCTTTGAGTATGATTTCAAGCCCAGGTGGGACATAGTGCACTCCAACGGCACAGCGGAGCATTTCCTGCCTCCCAAGAGGCAGGAGGCCATAGACATACACGCCAAGGCATGCGCAAAGGGCGGCAAGGTGTGCATACTCGTGCCACATGCTAAGTGCCCGCCTTACAGGTTCGGCAAGGCTGTGTCCAGCAGGCTCGGCCTCTGGATATACGGGAAGGAGTATCCCTATACCAAGACAGAGCTTAGGGCCAGGATGGAGAAGTCTGGCCTGGATGTGGAGAAGATGCTTGGTGGTGAGGCCTTATTCTCGCTTCTCTGGGCATTCTCGCCTGTGTTTCTGGGGCTTAGCGGAAGGGCTGTCAGAAAAGGCATAGTTAAGGGCGCAGGAAGGCGCATGCTCAGGCTCAACTACAACAACAGGATAGCCAACCGGTGGGGCAGGGTAATAGGTGCTGTCGGAGTGAAGCGGTAGCCTTAAGAAGCTTATTGTATTATCTGTCTTCATGGAAGACACAGCAGTCATCGTGTTCGAGACGTGCAAGCGGAACGGGTTTGAGCATGATTACGATAGGGGCAAGCCTGACCTGGACAGGCCCATATGTTATGATAGCAGGGTAAGAGCCCTCAACATGGAATTACCGGCTGAGAAAAGGTTGCCTGAAGTTGAGTTATGCTGGAAGAGCAGAGTTGTCAGCTTGAAAGACGAACAGAATTATTGCGCTGGATGTGAATTCCACTCAGAACGGATTGACTGATTCTACCAGTTGTGGAGGCAGAGTTCGTCCCTGCTGTGCCTTCTGTCACGGATCCCTGATATCAGGCCCTTTACGTAGAAGGCCATTATCAGGGGCACATACACGCAGACATACGGTATCAGGTAGGCGATGTCCCTTGCCTTTATGCTGCTCTGCTTCTCAGGATAGGACATTATCGCAACATGGGCAAGGCTTCCTGCTGCCACGGTCGTCACGGTCGTGGCGAACATGGGGATGACTATGAAGCCCAAAAGGAGCAGGAACTCCTTCACAGAGAATGTGTAGAGTATCCAGAGGGAGATGAACGGAATAAAGACGTTTAGTGTCTGGAACAGGAACACGCTTATGACAGCGAAGGCCAGCAGGATGTAGGGTATGAAGTAGAGCGTGAACTGGGCATTGCCCTTGTAGATTGACCTGTGGTTGAAGAATGTGAACATGCTTCCCTTCCCCCACCTGAACCTCTGTTTTTTCAACTCTCCCACTGTCTCTGGCTGTATGGTGCTCACCAGGGCAGATGGTTCGTACTGTATGGTATAGTCCTTCTCCAGGAGCTTGGCTGCGAAGTCGGCGTCCTCCAGAAGCGTGCTTGACCAGCCCCCAAGCTTGTTGAAGGCGTCCTTCCTTATGGCTATTCCGAAGCCCCAGAAGGAAACGAGTGAGCCGAAGTACATGTGGATCTTGAAGAAGGAGTTGAGGAAGTGGTGCTCAAGGGATGCCAGCCTGGTGAGCATGTTGGTGTCGTTGTTCAGGACATTGAACTTGGGGGAGACTGCCCCTATGCCCGGCTTGGAGAACCAGGGAATTATCCTCTTCAGGCAGTTCCTGTCAGCCTTTGTGTCAGAGTCAAGGAAGAAGAGTATGTCGCCTTTCGCCCCCTTCACGGCGTCGTTCAGGGCATGGCACTTCCCCATCCTCTTGTCGTTCTGCACACATGTGACGCCCATCTGCCTGCATATGTCAGGTGTCCTGTCCTTGGAATCATTGACTACTATTATCTCTTTCTTAGGATAGTCTATACCCTTCGCGGAGCTTATGGCTGCCCCTATGGTGGCCTCTGACTTGTATGACGGTATCAGGACCGAGACTAGCGGCAGAGTGCTGAGGCTGGACATTGCCGGCCTTCTCAATGTGTTCTCCCAGCGCCATCCGAAAAACCAAAACATCAGCGCCAGTGCGACGAGCGAAGCTATTATCCACATAGATTAACCTCACAGGAATAGTTTATTATTGGTAAGGTATTTATATATTTTCTGGTTTGAAGCTAACCGAAGCTAATTAAATAGAAACCGTAATAAGAATTATGAAGGCTGACATACTGGACATTGCCAAGAGGAGGGGATTCTTCTGGCAGTCCAGCCTGATACATGGCGGGCTGGCAGGATTCTATGATTATGCCCATGTGGGCACGATGCTGAAGAGGAAGTTCCAGAACACCTGGAGGGAATTCTTCATCGGCCTGGAAGACAACTACTATGAGATACAGCCATGCCAGATAATGCCTGAGGCAGTGTTCCAGGCATCAGGCCATATAGCGCACTTCACAGACCCTGTTGTGAAGTGCTCGAAGTGCGGACATGTGGAGAGGGCAGACCACATAATGGAGGATGTGCTGAAGGAGAGCTTCGAGGGCAAGAGCCCGAAGGAGATGATGGAGATAATTAGGAAGCACAACATCAAGTGCGGGAAGTGCGGGGGAAAGCTGGAGGATGTCGGGGCATTCAACCTGCTGTTTCCGATGAGCGTGGGAGCAGGACAGAGCGCGCAGGTGGGATACCTGGCAGGGGAAACTGCACAGGGCGCTTATGTCAACTTCAAGCTCGAGTTCGAGGCGCTGAGGCGCAGGCTTCCGTTAGGCCTGGCTGTCATAGGGAAGGCGTTCAGGAACGAGATAGCCCCAAGGAACGTTCTGATAAGGATGAGGGAGTTCACGCAGGCAGAGCTGCAGATATTCTTCGACCCTGACACAATCACAGACCATCCTGACTTCAAGTCAGTCGAGAAAAGGAAGCTTAGGGTGTTCCCTGTATCACAGAGGAAGAAGAACACTGTCCTGGAGATGACATGCAAGGACGCGGTTTCCAAGCTGAAGCTTCCCAAGCTCTACGTTTATCACATGGCAAAGATACAGGAGTTCTACCTGGACGTCATGAAGCTGCCTGCAAAGATGTTCAGGTTCAGGCAGCTGGCTGACGAGGAGAAGGCGTTCTATAACAAATACCATTGGGACATAGAGCTCAACCTGGAGAGCGTCGGCGGATGGAAGGAAGTGGCAGGGATACACTACAGGACAGACCATGACCTGAAGGGTCATGAGAAGGTCTCGGGCCAGAAGCAGTCTGTCAACATAGACGGGAAGGGCTTTGTCCCGCATGTATTGGAGCTGAGCTTCGGTGTGGACAGGAACGTGTACGCTTTGCTGGAGCTCGCTTACACAGAAGAGAAGGAGAGGGCTGTGCTGAAGTTCCCGAGAAGGGTGTCACCGTATGACGC
>DAOVIL010000061.1 GCA_030673725.1 Candidatus Aenigmatarchaeota archaeon
AAGTAATCAAGCTCGTTCTGCTCAGAGTACACTGCCTTGGAGAACAGCTCGTAATCCATCTGAAGGGCCTGCTCCACTATCCTGGTGACATTCCTGGCGTTCACGTCAAGCAGCTTGCCATCCTCCCTTATCTCAGCCTCTGACGTCCCTTTACCGAGCTTAAGTGACCTCCTGACAATGTATGTCTTTCCGTTCGCCTTGAACTCCAGCTCAACCTCTGCCTCCTTCTTCGGCTGGGGCCTCTTCATTATGATGTCCTGCAGGGACACCTTCCTGGACTGCACAGCATGCAGGTTCCCGAAAAGCGCGAATGAAATGGCCTGCATTATGCTGGACTTTCCTGACCCGACTATGCCCACCAGGGCGTTCACGCCAGGGGAGAAATCAAGCTCTGAGTCAAGATGGGACTTCCAGTTCCTTAGCCTAAGTTTGGTTATCATGCAGCCTCCAAAACGCAGAATCGCACTGTTGAATTGGTGTTTAAGCTTAAAAAGTTAACTATATCTTCCTGATCTTCCCAGGAGTGGGCTCATAGCAGATGCCCTCAGAAAGCAGCTCGTTTATGACAGCCTCCAGCTCCTCTTCAGCTGCCTTGACATTCTGCATGATGTCAGTAAACGCAACACCGTCCTTCCCTGACTCTATGAATTCCAGCACCTTCTTCCTCAGTTCTTCCTTCTCCCCTTTCGCAGGGGCTGCTGCATCAGCCTTCGCCTCCCCGTTCCCGCCAGCCGGCTGGGGTGACTTGAAGCGGGCCAGTATCTCAGCCCTCCTGAGGAGCTCCAGGTTGGGGTCTGTTATCTTGACGATGCTCTCCGGGATGATGTATAGCTCATCATTCCATTCCCTCACTTTCCCTATCAGGTCGACCCTGTCCCCCACCTCTGCCTGGTCTATGGGCTTGGCGGTCTTGAATGTCTTGGCCCTTATGGTGTCTGTCGAGTCGTCCAGCGTGACTGAGGCGAACATCCCGTCCTCTGCAACGAACTTCCCAACTATGTTGGCCATTATCCTGGCCCTGGAAACCATCTCCCCGCTGGGCGTCTTGACAAAGCTGGGGTCCATGGCCCCCTCCCCCTTCAGCCACTGGCCTTTCGTTATCTCCAGTATCCTGACCTTCTTTGCAGTCTGCCTCTGTATAACCATGGTATAAAATTGACTCTAAAATTTATAAACCACTCAGAGAATCGTCAATCAGTTTTATGCTTTAAGGAAGGTTTAAAAAGGCACTCCACCTATAGATAACATTCGGAATTTTGGTGTTTGAATGGCCTGCCATGACTGCAAGGATGGGAACAGCAGGAAAGTGGCCTGCATGGTGCACAACCCCACGCATGCCAAGGTATGCAGGGACTGCTGCATCACCAGGTTCAAGGGCCACAAATGCGCTTGGTGGGCAATGTGCTGGTATTAGGTGTGCTGAATGGAATTCTGTCTTGTCTGCAAGGAAATAATCGGGAGAAGATACAGGGTCAGGGTAACCGATACCGAACAGGATAACAGGGTGGATGGCCACATCTGCAGGGATTGCTGGGTATCATTTGTCTCCAGCCACAGCAATGAGAAACCTTTCAGGATAATGAGGCTAAGGTCCTGGATAAAGGGCGACAGAGACGGGAAGCGGGTGTGATTACCCCTTCTTCTCTTCTGCCTTCCCAGCGGGCTTTGCTTCCTCAGCCTTCTTCCCTTCAGGCTTAGGCTCTTCCTTCTTTTCGCCTTCCTTTGCCTTCTCTTCCTTCTTTCCGAGAAGCTTGTCCATCGACTTGGCGCCTGACTTCACTACGACAGCGTTCACCTGTGCAGTGTCGGCTGATATGGTGTTGCCCCTGATGCTCTTCCTTTTCCTCTGGCCTGGCATGGTGGGATGGAAACCTGTGCCTCCTGACAGGACAATCCTCTTCCTTCCAGGGCCTTCCACATCTCCCCTCATGGGGAAACCGTTCTTGTCAGAGCCGCCTGTTATCTTTATCTCGTACCCTGCAAGACCCATGAAATCAGCCTTTACAGTGTCGCCCATCTTCTTTCCTACGAGCCCCGAAGGCCCTTGTTCGACTTCCTTCTGGTAAGCCTTCCGCGTCTTAGGGTCAGAAACCACTATCTTGAAGTTTGCCATATAATTTACCTCCCCAGTTCAATTCAAAGCCGCAGTGCGGCCAAATTCCGGGTTCGGAATAACTATACTTGTAGATGGTGCTATTTAAGCGTTCTAAATGAGCAATACCAGGAAATTGAAAAACAGCATCAAGAGGGTGATATATGACAGGATTTTCATGGCCTTCTTCCCATGCTTCCTGCTCACCTTCACCAGGAGTATCTCCCACATCCTTCCCCCGTCCAGCGGCTTTATGGGGAGCAGGTTGAACGCCCCTACCCCCAGGTTTATGAGGAACATCCAGAAGAGCAGGCCTATTATGAAGTTCATGGAACCCTCCAGCGGCTCCATGCCAGGGGCTATCTTCATGTATGTGGAGACCTCTGCTATCCCTATGAACCCGCCAGGGGGGTGGCTTGCCAATTGGGCTTCTACCCTTGAGATTTCAGATGCTGAACGCCCGGAAAGCCCTGGATACATCTCGCCCAGGAACTCCCAGAAGCCCTTCTCCAGCTGCAGTTCCCTCCAGCCCCTGACCTCCTTGTTGCCCAACATGGCAGAGAAGCCGGATGATGCGGATTCCATTGATTTTGATATGCCTGGAAGGGCATGCTCAAATGCCCCCAATACGAACGTGTCGAAGGACGGCCTGAAAACAGGCATGAGCTCCTCCTTGGTGAGGACATTGTAGGTGTTCTCCTTCCCGTCATCTTCCGTGACTATCGTGATGCTTTTGCCTGCACCTGCCCTGTCCAGGGCAACCCTAAGGTCTATGGCATCCTTTATCTCCTCGCCCTCTATGGATATTATGGCGCCCTTCATGCCGACCCTTACGGCATAGTAATCATCAAAGACCGGTATATCCGAGCCTTCCCTGATATGACCCAGCATCAGGGTGATATTCGCATAATAATCCTTCCAGCCTGCCTTGAGTTCTACGAACCCGTCTGGCATGCCCTCCAGCATATCCAGCACGCTCCCTGTGACAGGTTGCCCTGCTATGTGCGTTATGCTGTCAGCCTTTATCACATCCCCAGGATATCCCCTGTATGCCACCCCGGCGCCTGAGAATAGCGCTGACGCCAGAAGGAACATCACCCCAAGGGACACTGCAGCCAGTATGAAGTTGGCAAACGAGCCTGCAGCGAACACCCTAAGCTGCGGCCATGCCTTCTTCCTTGCCAGCTGCTTCTCATCAGGCTCCACGAATGCCAATGGTATGACAAGCAGCAGGCCCCAGCCCAGTGACTTTATCCTCACCTTCTCCCTGGCAGCCATTATCCCGTGGAAACCCTCATGCACAAGCGCAAGAAGCCCGATGGCTATTATCCAGTACCAGAACGGCACTGCATAGAACCCCGGCCCTATGGTGGCTGTCGGGTAAGGGGACGGGATAAGCAGGCCAACGCTTGGCATTGGCTTGACTATGATGTTCTGGACTGTTATGGATATGAACTGGTACATTATCCAGACAGAAACCAGGAATCCCATGACAACCCCAGTGGCCCCCATCCACTTCCAGAAGGTCGGGTGCCCTGTCCCGGTCTTGACCAGGAACTTCCTTCCCCTCTTCGTCTTCCTTAGCAGTATGACAAAGTCCCTCTTGAAGTTCTTCCTGTCCCTGTATACAACCAGCACCATGAATGCAAGGAAAACCACAACAGAAATCCAGTATATCAAATTCCAGTCCAGGACCATGTAGATAATAAGAGCTAGTGTGTAAAAAAGCTTTCAAATCTTTTTAATGCCAGTAACCAATTAATTATCACAAATTGAAGAAACCAAGGTGAACTATGACAGAAGAAGAGAAAAAAACAGAAGAGGAAAACAAGGAAGAAGAGGAACCCAAACAGGAAGAGGCACAGGAAGCTGACGCCGCTGAGAGCAACGACGAAATGTCTGAAGAAGAGCAGGTAAAGCTCAAGCTTCCTTTCCCAATGGCTGCAGTTGTCCGTCTGATGAAGGCAAACCTGGACAAAGACAAGATGCTAAGGAAGGAAGTCAAGATAGCCATGAACAAGTGGCTCGGAAGCCTGTGCGGAAAGGTGTCCAAGGAGATGAACAAGTTCCCCTATACCACGATGCACCTGAACGAGTTCAACCAGGCAAGGAAGATATACGAGAGCCTGGAGGAGTTCGCAAAGGAGAAGGAGAGGATACTTTCTCACTTCGACGCCATGAAGAAGGACATAGAAAAACTGGAAAGGGACCTCGGGAAACTTCAGGAAGAGGTAATAGCTTAATTGTATGCCGAACTACAAAGTGCACCAGGCCTTCGGGATAGGTCTGGTCGT
>DAOVIL010000120.1 GCA_030673725.1 Candidatus Aenigmatarchaeota archaeon
AAGTGACTGCCCCCTCTCGATGAAAAGGGCTCCCTGGAATTCCCTTGATGCCTCCTTCCCGGCATAATGCACATTGACCCGCACATCATACTCTCCAGGCATGAGGCTGTCGGTCTCTATGTATACAGGGACGTCTTTCTCTTCCCATGCCCCCAGGGAGAATGTCTCGCTCCTCCCATTAGCCACCGCATCACCGGACTTCAGGACTTCTATATCAACATAGACATCAGGTATGTGGCTGTTCCAGAAGCTCTTAATCGATGGCTGGAACTTGGCAATGTCTGCCTGCCTGACTGTTACTTTGGGCGTGTCTAGGATTTCTATCTCCAGCATGCCCACATTGAACGCCTTCTCAGCCTTTGCCTCGTTGCCGGAGTAAGTCACAACAGCAACTGCCATGTACTGGCCTGCTGCAGCGTCTGCAGTAGACCATTCAGCCGTAAGGTCCTTTGCTTCGTTCGGTTTTATGTATACCTGACCAGCCTGTACAGTACCGACCTTCTCATCTCCGCTGAATATCTGGATCTCCCCAGTTGCTGTGAAGGGGTTCGTGCCCAGGTTTTGGATGTTTATAGTGAATTCTGCTGGCTCCCCAACGACAACATCAGGTGCCGTAATCCCAACCACTGCATAATAGCCTGGATAAGGCACGTTCACCCAGAACTGGGACTCTATGCCGACCCTGGCGGCCATTGTCTCTGGCCCTTCCTCACCAGCGACCTCCAGGGCGCCTATCCTTGTATCATGGTGACCTGGCTTTTCTATGCTCTCTGGAAACGCGTATGAACAGGAGAATTCCTTCGCTGAGTCGGCTGGAGTGAAGGAAAGGAATTCAGTGTCGCATATTATGTATTCCGCCAGGCTCCCTGAGACATACATTTCAACCGTCAATTCCCTGTGCCCTGTGTTTAATACGCTGAAGGTTATTGTGCCGCTCATCCCGGGCTCGAAGTCAAGCTCTGTCCTGGCTGGGCTTATGCCCAGGGCAAGGGCATCCATTGGCAGCAGAAAGGCTACCAGAACAGCTGCAGCAACAAGCAGCAATATGTTCCTCATGATAGAAATATGTCTAACAGAGAATAAAAATAAAAAAGAAGGGGAGGCTCTTTAAGCCTGGAACCCAGTGAACGTCACAGTGGATGACTTGGATCCTGAAGGCTCTGCCGGAGGCACTGTCACGTTGATTTCCACCTCTGCCAGGTCCACTGAATTGCCGTAAGTCAGGTCCGCTATCACAAGCGTTGCGACGTCGTTTACAGGCATGTTGGTGTATGTCGTCAGGGATTCAGCTGTGCAGCTCCACTCGCCGCTGTCGCCACACTTGAACATGTAGCTGACGTTGGTCTCTGCGTATCCTGACTGTGACCAGAGGGCTGTCGCGTTTATGGTCACGTTGACGTCGACGTTCCCGTCGTTCTGGATAGTGAAAGGCCCTGGGCTGTTGTCAGTCGTGTCGTTGTTCTCGTCGAAAACCATCGTCTGGAAGTCCACAGTGTTTACAATCAGTGATATAGCGGCCACTGTCCCTATGTTCACTTGAGTTGTGCCTGTTGCTGCTCCAGTAACGCCTGATGGCGCGAAAGGTATCTGACCGAGGCTTACTGTGCTAAGGATTGAGTATATCCCGGCTACAGACACTATTATCGCAAGGACCAAAAGACTTGCTAACAGGTTGTTGCTAACCATTTTTTCCTCCTTTTTTCAACTTATGTAAACTTTAACCATGCCCCCTGTGCTGACAGGCTCTGGCGTTTCAGAGACGAATATTGCCACTTCTCCGCTGGGGAGAGGCTGCTCCACAGGAGCTTGAACTGGCATTGATGTGATGTATTCTAAGGTCGACCATGTGCCTACTATGGAGACTACTATGAATAGCACAAGAAGACTGGCTAACACATGGTTTGAAATCTCTGACATTATTCCCCTCTTTCTTTACTAATTGGACGATTAGCTTTAAAAATAGGGTCTTTTTAACCGATAATAAGTTTAAGCTTTGCTATTCGAATATTCCTTTCGGCTTTATGGCTGTTGGGCTCCCGCCTGCATGCCAGCTCAATCTTGGCCTGACCTGCATGGAGTAGAGGCGCTCGGAATTGTCGTCCAGCACTATGGCGCTGCCCTTCGTCCTTGGGAGGGAGTTCAGCAGCTCCTGTATGTCCTCCATGACATAGGTCTGCATTATCCCCCTCAGGGCCTCTATGTCAACCCTGGCTGTAAGCCTGTGGGAGATGATGAGGTCAGACTGAGCCAAAGCGTCACCATGAAGCCTGCCCGGCCTCTGGGTTATCATGAGAAGGGATATCCCGGGCTCCCTTCCCTCCTTTATGAGAGTCAGGAGGGGCTCTGTGGCAGCTGTCATGCCCTCGTTGGGGATGAACTGGTGCGCCTCATCAATCATCATCCAGACCATGGGTATGGTCTTCTTGGCTTCGCCTGTCATGGTCTCGAACTCCTCCGCCTTCCTGGCCATCAGCCGCTCCTGGAATATCTTCCTGGCTAGAAGCCCTACC